>NZ_JBTSLF010000069.1:0-13976 GCF_054640775.1 Candidatus Aquicultor sp.
ATAGTACATTATTATGGTAAAGATGATCCAGTGTAGCAGGAGGCACACCGTTATGTACAAGCGGCTCTATCCTAGTGTTCTTCTAACTGCACCTATCATTGGCTTGCTCTTACTTTCTCTGCCCGCTTGCCAGAAGGTTCCCACCAAGACATCTAAGGGGTCTCTCTTTGCAGAAAACGTTTTATTTTTTGAAGACGGCAAGCTCTTTGTAAATGATGTTAAAAGTGCAAGAACACGTGAATTATGTGCCGTAAAATATCCGCATGCGACCATCGGCTTTGCCAAGTACTTCGTTGCGGCGAATACCGTTATCTACGAGATCAATAAAATAGGCGCCCCAAGGCCTGCCCCGGAACTTCGCGCATATTCGCTCGAATCGAACCAAAATACGCCTGTCGATACGGATGTTCAGGTTGTCGCCTCTGATGATAAGGGGCTGGTTTTATACACTAAGATGTCCGGCGTCGACCAGGGTAAATTGTGGCGTTACGATATCCGCAGCGGCAAGCGGCCTACGGATAGTACAAATACTGCGACCGGTATCCTCAATAAAAACAGTACCGAACTGTTTCACCACAGTTTTGTCCCGCCAACCGAACCGATTCCAAAACCGCAAGCACTTTATATCACTAACATAGCTTCGGGCAAGCAAGAGATGGTAGTAGTTGAGCAACCAGGTAAAGATGTTTTTCCTTTGAGGATCACAGCAACTGCTGCTGTGTATATTAAAACCCAGGGCGAAAACGGTCTGAGTGATATTTATAGGTTCGACCGGGCTACAAAAAAGCATCGGTTGCTAGCCGATAACGTGTGGTGTTATAGTAATGAACCGGGCACTGATAATATAGTCGCTGTAAGAGCTACGGATACTGCCTTCAAGTCAATGCAGGTTATCGAGATATCGCCTGATGCTACCTTGCCAAGCGTTCTCTATGATCGAAAGCTGCCAAACCCTAGTATTGGATATCATGCCTTTCTAGCGCCGGCGAGCCGGGCTATTCTTTCGATGAACGAGCCAAACAAGCTCAACCTCTACAACTATAAAACGCAGAAATCTTATTCACTTGTAGCAAGCAACGAGACGGTGACCGGCATCCAACTAAGCCCAGATCAGAAGAGCCTTATTGTTATGATAAACACGATGAAGAAACCATCTACCGATCCATATGAGGGGCTCTACAGGATCGACTTAACTACGGGTAAGCGCTCGCTTATCCATGGAGTGTCGCTAACGAAGAGAGCGATTAGCCAGCCGCAGATACTCGATGTGTTTGCAGCATCGCGGTAGCAAAGCCATTTCTGTTATACCGAGCACTTTTCCCTGACGCACGCATGCTGTGCACACTGCATCAATAATCCTGCCACTTACCTTGTCTATGGCAAAGCTGTGTCTTGCTTACCATATTAGAATATGCTAATATTCATAGATGCTAAGGAGGACGTTATGACGCTTAATCAACCTATTTACGACTTTAAGGCTGGTTTTTTTAAGGCGTTGGCCCATCCCTCGAGGATACGAATACTTGAGCTGCTTCGGGATGGGGAGAAGAGCGTAAATGAACTCCAGCCTGCCCTAGGGCTCGAGCCCTCGAATATATCGCAGCAACTGGCGGTTTTGCGGTCGGCGGATATCGTCGTGGGTCGCAAGCAAGGAGCGAACGTTTTTTATACTGCAAAAAGCCAGCTTATCTATGAGTTGCTCGATGCGGCAAAAGACCTCTTCAACGACAGTTTATCGCAGAAGATAGAGCTGCTTGAATCGCTATAACAGGTAAAGCTCAACGTTGTAAAACAAGGAGTATGGAACCGCATTGACTGAGGCGTTTTTTGTTGTTGTTTTAGTGGCATACCTCGTTGGAACAGCGCTGCCATTAGTGTTCTACAACAACAATCGCATCAATATTCCTATAGCGCACACATTTGCACTCATCGCATCCGGTGCTGGTATCATAGCTTCAGCGCTTGCGCTTTTTGGCACAAAGCCCGTTACGGTAACTATTTTTCCATCACCGATATTTGGCGCCACTTCTTTATCTCTCGATGGCCTTTCCGCCTTTTTCTTATTGACTATCTCTTTGGTGTCGCTTGCGGTATCCATTTATGCGACCCCTTATATGGCTAAAACCGCCGGCAAAAGAAGTGCCGCCGGGTTCGGAGCCTTGTATAACTTGTTCTTGTTATCGCTTGTCGCGGTGGTGACTGTCGATAACGCCTTTTATTTCATCGTCTTCTGGGAATTGATGACGCTGACGTCGTATTTCTTGGTCGTGTTCGATTACAAGAAGATCAAGACGGCACGGGCCGGATTCCAATACCTGGTCATGACGCACGTGGGCACGGCGTTTATCCTTTTCTCGCTCATCGCCTTATCGGTTCACGCCGGTGGCTTTAGTTTTGCCGCTTTTAAGGCGGCTCAGGCAAGCCTGCCGATGGGGTTAAAGAACGCCATATTTTTATCTGCGTTGCTCGGGTTCAGCACAAAGGCGGGTCTTGTGCCGCTTCATGTGTGGTTGCCGAGAGCCCATCCCGCCGCCCCAAGCCATGTATCGGCCCTGATGAGCGGTATTATGATTAAAACGGCTATCTACGGATTGATTCGTTTGCTCTTTGAGTTTCTTTCACCCGCACCCTGGTGGTGGGGCTTATTGATTCTTATTCTGGCCATGATATCGGCGGTGCTGGGCGTTATGTATGCCCTGATGGAGCATGATATCAAGAGGCTTCTTGCGTTTCACAGCGTCGAGAACGTGGGCATCATCATGATGGGCGTGGGTCTGGCAGTACTGTTCTCATCGTTCGGTTTTATACCGGCAGCGCTTTTAAGCCTGACCGCTGCGCTCTTTCACCTGATAAACCATGCGATTTTTAAGGCGTTGCTTTTCCTGGGCGCCGGTTCGATCCACTACTCGACCGGCACGAAAAACATCGAGGAATTGGGCGGGCTTATCAAGCGGATGCCGGCTACGGCAGCGCTTTTTTTAATCGGTTCCCTTGCGATATCAGCGATACCTCCGTTTAATGGCTTTGCGAGTGAGTGGTTGACGTTTCAATCCATTCTTCAAGCTTATCGTATCGGCGACATCCCGCTGCAGCTTATCGTCCTTTTAGCGGTGCCCGCTTTGGCGCTCACCGGCGGGTTGGCGGCGACGTGTTTCGTTAAGGCGTTTGGTATCACATTTCTTTCGCTCCCAAGAAGCGAGCGGGCGGCGGACGCGAAAGAGGTCCCGGCCCCGATGCTCATCGGGATGGCCATCCTCGGCCTGCTGTGCATCGCTTTAGGCGTTGGGTCTACCGCTTTCATAACTATTCCGTGGCACGTTGCCACATCGTTTTTTGACGGGGCGACCAAGATGCCGGCATTTTCTCCTCTCATCTTACAGTTACCCAATAGCCAGGGGCATGCATCGATGTCGCTGCTGCTCATTGCCGCCCTCCTGGTCGTTGTCAGCCTTGCGGCTGTCTTGCTAACCAGATTACGGGGGAGGCGCTCGGTTACTACCGGGCCGACCTGGGATTGCGGCATACCTGAAGGTACCCCGAGAATGCAATACAGCGCGACTGCTTTTACCAGGCCGCTTAAGATAGTCTTTAGCGCCATCTACCAACCACGGTGGCATGTCGAGGTCGAGAGCGAAGCCTCCCCATATTTTCCGCTGTCTATTTCGTACGAGTCTTCGCTCTACCCGGTGTTCGAACGCCAACTCTACCGCCGCTTTATCAATACCCTGGTGCGGGCGGCGCGGCGGGCGAGGATGATCCAGGCCGGAAACATCAATCTGTATCTGGCGTATATATTTGCGACCCTTGTGATTCTTCTGGTTTTGGTGTGGAGATAAAATGGAACTTTTAGCGCGGAACATAGCTATCGGGATAGGACAAGCGCTCTTCGTGCTTGTCTCGGCGCCGCTTTTTATGAGCTTGATGAAGAAAGTAAAAGCTCATTTCCAGTGCCGGTTCGGCCCGGGGTTGCTGCAGGGTTATTATGATATCTGGAAACTTTTAAAAAAGGACGCCGTGATTTCTGAGCACGCATCGTGGGTATTTTCAATTACCCCGTACGCCGTCTTTTCTGCCACGTTTATCGCCGCCGTAATCGTTCCGTCATTTGTTATAGCGCTTCCAAGCAGTGGGATCGGTGATGCGATAATCGTCATGTACCTGCTCGGGTTGGCGCGGTTTTTCACGGCGATCGCGGGCTTAGATACGGGCAGTTCGTTCGGCGGGATGGGGAGCAGCCGCGAGATGATGATCTCATCGCTTGCAGAGCCGGTAACGATGACCGGGCTTTTCGTCCTTGCCGCCGCCGCCGGCTCGACCGACTTTGGCGGCATCGTCACAAAATCCCTCATGACGGGACATTTACAGCCGGCTTATCTCTTACTATTCCTGGCATTCCTGATTATAGCGGTGGCGGAGACGGGCAGGGTACCGGTCGATAACCCGGCTACCCATCTTGAACTCACGATGGTACATGAAGCGATGATACTCGACTACACCGGCCGCCATCTTGCGCTTATAGAATGGGCGGGGGCGCTGAAGCTCACCCTTCTTCTGACGATTATCGCCAATGTGTTCTTTCCCTGGGGTATCGCCGAATCGATGACCTGGCCGGCGGTTATTATCGGGATGTTCGCTATAACTGCAAAGGTAGGCCTATTGGCAATCGGCATCGCCTCTATGGAGTCCATGATCGCAAAGCTAAGGCTTTTTAGGGTACCGGAACTTATCGGGGGGGCTTTTGCCCTGGCAATGCTCGCCTTAATAATAAGAACTACGGGGATGGGATAGATGATGGAGTATTTGGCCGGGTCGCAAATCTTAAACCTGCTAGGGGTTGCCCTCCTGGGCTTGACGCTCATAATGCTAAGCCTGCGCAGTTTTAAACGTAGTCTCAACGCGTATGCGGTGCATTCGCTCATCTTGGCAATCGTGACCGCGATTACCGGCTTTAATGTGGCCAATGTGCACGTGTATGTCGCGGCGGTCGCAACTATCATCATCAAGGTCATCATAATACCGTTTATTATGATAAGGCTGGTCAGCACCATGAGGGTACGACAGGAGATGCGACTTTTAGTGAATGCTCCCACCTCGTTTATCATTGCGATTGGATTGATGATGCTCGCCTCGCATATGGCCCGCTCGATAATGCCCGGACAGGGCCCGTTTGGGACAATGCTTACGGTCGGTGTCGCCGTGTCCATGATCGGGATGCTCTTGCTCGTTCTCCGCAAAGATGCGGTGATGCAGGTCATAGGCCTTCTCACCATGGAGAACGGTTTGTTTCTGGTAGGCCTTATCTTAACGGAGGGCATGCCGTTTTTCGTAGAGATCGGCATATTTTTCGATATTCTTCTTACCAGTCTTTTGCTGTGGGTCTACTTGCGGCGCATGCATCTTGAGCTGAAATCAACGAACACCATGCACTTAAATCAACTTAGGGGTTGAGAATGTATCTGGCTATTGCTTTATTATCGATACCGTTTATATCTGCTGTGCTCTGTATAAGCATCCGGCGAGCTGCGATTGTCGAGAAGATCGCCACCACGGGTTCCATTCTGACGCTGGCGCTGGGCATCGCGGTCGCTTGGGATGTATCGACCGGCGGTAGCATCCGCGGGTCTGGCGGGTATCTCTCGATCGACAACCTCAGCATGCTTATGATACTGCTGATAACGTCGATCGGCGCCGGCGCGATTCTCTTTTCGCTGAGCTATATTAAAGAAGAAGTCGAGCGCGGGCATTTTACCGAAGACCGTGTCCGGTGGTACTACGGCTTTTTAAATTTCTTTGTGCTTGCGATGTTGCTCTCGGTGGTTACCGATAACCTCGGGATGTTCTGGGTCGCCATGGAACTTACTACGCTGACCTCGGCATTGATGGTTTCATTCTATCGAACGCGGGCTTCGCTGGAGGCCGCATGGAAATACGTGATTTTATGCTCGGCCGGTATCGGGTTTGCGCTACTTGGGACCATTTTTACCTATTACTCGTCAACAGGTGCAACCGGTGGGACACTAAATTGGTCGGTCCTGATGCATCAGGCGTCTCATCTTAACCCGGTCACGATGCGTCTTGCCTTTATCTTTATCCTGGTGGGGTATGGCACGAAGGCCGGGTTGGTGCCCATGCATACATGGTTGCCGGATGCGCATAGCCTGGCGCCGACACCGGTGAGCGGCCTGTTGTCGGGTGTGCTTTTGAGTTGTGCGATGTACGGTATTATCCGCTACGATGCCATTACCGTAAATGCTGTCGGCAACGCCTATCCCGGGACGTTACTAATCACCTTCGGCCTGATCAGTATCCTGACCGCGGCGTTATTTATGCTGGTGCAAAAGGATTATAAGCGCCTGCTTGCATATTCAAGCATCGAGCACATGGGCATCATCGTGTTCGCGCTCGGACTTGGGAGTAAACTTGCTCTCTACGGCGCTATCTTTCATCTAATAAATCATGCGATAAGCAAATCGACGCTCTTTTTTATCGCCGGCCGCATCAACCACATCTTCCGCTCGAAGCAAATAGGGCGGGTGCGCGGCATTATAGGGGCCTCTCCGGTGACGGGCGCATTTTTTATCGCAGGGATTTTAGCGATCGCGGGCTCACCGCCGTTTGGCCTTTTTGCCAGCGAGTTTATGATCCTTAGCGGCGGTTTTACCGCGGGAAAGACAATGGTAAGCCTTGTTGCGCTCTTCTCGATCGTAATGGCGTTTGCCGGCCTGGCATATTACCTTAGCCGGATATCATTCGGGCCGCGTACGAACAGGCCGATCTCACACCCCCGATTCCGTCTGCCCGTGGCGATCTTTGCGGTGGGCCTTAGCTCGATGGCGCTGGTCGGCCTCTATATTCCGGCCTGGCTCCACAATCTGCTAGAAGCAATCGCTCATTCCCTGGGAGGCGCTTAAAGTTGGCGACGACCATGCAGATACGAAGCATTAAAGACATAGTGCATGTGATGGGTGATGAAGCCTTAGGCGAATCATCAGGGGAAGTGCTTATAGATATCGAGCTTTCGCTTCTGCCTACCTTGACGCTGGATATTGTGGGCGAGTTGCACGGGGCGCTGCAATTCATATTCGCTGTAGATGAGCGGTCGCAAAAAAAAGGTTTCTCACTGCACCACATTTTCACTATCCCATCAAGGCGCTGCCTCTTGCATGTAAGAAGCGTGATCCCGGCAGATGCCCCAGAGTTCCCATCGCTTGCACTGCAGCTCCCGGCTATGAACTGGCACGAGCGAAAGATCGCCGATATGCTCGGTCTCACACCTATCGGACATCCTGACCCCAGGCGCCTGGTGCTCCATGAGGACTGGCCTCAGGGGGTCTATCCGTGGCGAAACGATTTCGATAGCAAGCAAAAGGTACCCCGCGTAAAGGGCACGTATGAGTTTCACAGGATAGAAGGCGAGGGGGTCTTTGAGATTCCCGTCGGTCCGGTACACGCGGGCATCATCGAGCCGGGGCATTTTCGGTTCAGCTCGGTAGGAGAGAAGATCCTTTACCTGGAACTTCGCTTGTTCTATACGCATCGCGGCATAGAGCGATTCATGCGGGGCAAGTCTCTTCTCGAAGGGACGCTCGCCGCAGAGCGCATTTCCGGCGATGAGACGGTTGCAAACTCGGCCGCCTACAGCCAGGCGATCGAGCGCATCTTTAAAGTGGCGATACCCGAGCGCGCGAAACGATTGCGGGCGGTGTTTTTGGAGCTTGAGCGTATACATTGTCACCTTGCCGATATTGGCGGCGCCGCAACGGACATCGCTTTTTCGGTTGGCGCCGCAAAAGCCGCTATATTGCGTGAAAAAGTGATGGGCCTTTGCGAACTGATATCCGGCAGCCGGTTCTTGCGGGGGATGATAGCGCCGGGAGGCCTTCGCAGGAATGTCGACGATGAGGTAATCCAGCGCGTATCGAGCTTTGTAGATGTTGCGTTGTGTGATATAAGGGAGCTTGAAGCGACTACGTTTAGTCGGAGTTCGGTGATCGACCGGTTCGTAAAAACGGGTGTGTTGAGTACCGAGCATGCGCTCAATCTCGCGGTTGTCGGCCCGGTTGCCCGGGCAAGCGGCATTGCCGTCGATGCAAGAATCGATTACCCCTACGGCTTTTATGCGACGCACCCACTCGATATCGCGACCCGGTTTGACGGGGACGTAGCCGCCCGGGTCAGGTTGAAGTTTGACGAAGTGCGGCAGTCTCTCGGTATTATCGAAGCCGCCCTCGGCGACATTAAGAACGGCGCTGTGTGTAACGACGATTTTGCGGCGGCTTCTGGCGGCCAGGCGCTGGGTTGGGTAGAAGCCCCCCGGGGCATGACCCTGTGCTGGGTCGAGGTCGATGACGAGGCAAAAATCACCAATTGCCGCTGGAGAACGCCATCGTTTAACAACTGGCCGGCCTTGCCGTATGCGCTTCACGGCAATATCGTGCCCGATTTTCCGCTCGTTAATAAGAGCTTTAATCTATCATATGCCGGAAACGATCTTTAGGAGGATGGTGTGCGAAGGGTAAGCTGCAAGCGTATATGCAGGCCGAAGGTAACAATAAAAAATATCGACCGGCAATCGTTTTCTGACTCGGGCACCTGGATGCCCGTGCTGGCCGGCCGGAGCTGTTCGGGTTGCTCGGCGTGCGTTAAGATATGCCCGACGGGCGCGATTACGTTGAGAAACGACCGACATTTAGTGTTCAGATATGATGCCTGCATAGCATGCCGGGCTTGTGTGGATGTGTGTACGCCCGGCGCCCTGGTCATGAGACCGGTGATTGACGGCGCCACCTCGAAAGCCGCGCTCACACACGCGTTCTCCCTTAAAGGGATCTCGCCCGATGTATCGGAAACACCACAGACCAAGAACACTACAATCCCTGATAAGATCAAGATATTCGCCAGGTCGATGCATGTACGAGAAGTCGATTGCGGCAGCTGCAACGCCTGCGAGCTCGAGATCGCCGCTCTAAATAACCCGGTGTACGATGCTGAGCGCTTCGGTATTCACATCGTCGCCTCACCGCGTCACGCCGACGTTTTATTCGTAACCGGTCCGGTTACCAGGCAGATGGAACTCGCGCTCAGAAAGACCGACGCCGCCACACCGACGCCCAAGCTGATTGCCGCCGTGGGCACGTGTGCCTGCTCCGGCGGGTTATTTGGAAATACCCCGGTTACCGGCACGGGGGTGGATGAGTTTATCGGCGTCGACCTTTATATCCCCGGATGCCCCCCGAGCCCGAGGGCACTTATAAGCAGTATCCTGGCCTTAAGGAGCGGCGCTATCGCCGGAGGCATTAGATAGCCTTCTGTTCATGTAAGGATCTTAATGCGGCAGGGCTCACCCTACTTTAAGCTTATACGCTGGGCCGACGTGCACATCGGCGGTCGCCCCGGTTATGCTCTCGCTGATTCGCTTTTCGACTTCACTCGCTATGGTATGAGATTGCTCGACCGTCAAATCCTTATCGACCAGGATATGAAGTGTTACCACTTTTTTTACCCCATAATCATGAACATATATTGCGTGCACGCCCTTTACCCCCTCAACAGAGCGTGCGATCAAGCGGATGAGTTCGACCGTATCCTCGTTCGGCGCTTTGCCAAGCAGAAACCCGATTGCGTCTTTTGCGATGCCGTATGCGGCGTAAAGGATAAAACCCACGACGACGAGCCCGGCGATTGCGTCAAAGCTGTTGAACCCGAGCGCTACCGCACCGAGGCCTATGAGGACGGCGATAGCAGAGAGACTGTCTACGCGCTGGTTGAGCGAATCGGCGACGAGAACGCGGGCTTCGATCCTGCGGCCGAGGTCGATCGCTACCCGCGCCATGAATTCTTTGGCGAGGACCGTAAAGACGAGGATGGTGATGGCATATACGTTTACCGAGACCGGCCTCGGGCTCATCAATCGCTCGATAGAACCTACCGCCAGATTGTAGCTGACCAGGACCCGGATGGTTGCGGTCACCAGTGTGGCGATCGCCTCGAAGCGGCCGTGACCGTAGGGGTGCTCGGGGTCGGGCGGCTGCTTGGCGACGCGAAAGCCGATGATGACGATGAGCGAGCCGAAGATATCCGAAAGGCTATGGAAGGCCTCGGCGATGAGGGCGATACTTCCGATGATGAGCCCGATGATAAGCTTGCCGGAAAAGAGCACGATTTCGATCAACGTGCCCAGGATTCCCTCGATATAGCCGTAGGAGGCACGCACATCGTTGTCATCGATATTCGTGTAATTCGGAACGAGCCGTCTGAGCAGGACTGTATTAAATTTGCTTATAAGTGAGCCATCGCGCGGTTCTCTCATGCTGCGCCCCTGTCTCAATGCGATCATGCTTATACCTCTATTATGACCATAAGCCAGCGGTTTAACTCTTCAAATATTTTTGTTTGGGCCTCATAATAGTGGCATGGATGAGATAGCCGGCTTTTTAGGACACATCAGAAGAAAACAGGAATACGGCGGACAAATCGTGCACGAGCGCGTGTTGCCGGCAAAGACAGCTGCGTTTGCGACCCCTGAAGGCGGCCTCCCCGACGGCGTGAAAGAGCGACTTGCCCGCATCGGGGTCGATGGGCTTTTTACCCATCAGGCCAAGGCGCTTGACCTGGTGCGCGACAGCAAGAACGTTCTTGTTGTAAGCGGCACTGCAAGCGGGAAGAGCATGTGCTATAACCTGCCGGTTCTTGAGGAGATGCTCGGGAACAAAAAAGCGCGCGCCCTCTATTTGTTCCCCACGAAGGCCCTGGCCCAGGATCAGTTGCGCGCTATCAAAGAACTTGATTTTCCGGGGATGGTAGACACCTACGATGGAGATACCCCGCGCGACGAGCGGGCCGCAATCCGCAGAAACGCCTCGCTCATCTTAAGTAACCCGGATATGCTTCACTACAGCATCCTGCCGTTTCACAAGCAATGGGCGAGCTTTTTGCTCAACTTGAAATATATCATCGTCGACGAGATACACGTGCTGCGCGGTGTGTTCGGCTCTAACGTAGCCCAGGTGATCAGGCGTTTGAGGCGCCTGTGCCATCATTACGGCAGCCATCCCCAGTTCATCATGGCCTCGGCGACGATCGCCAATCCCCAGGAGCTTGCCGAGCGCCTGACCGGTTTGGATGTCGATGTCGTGACAGAAGACGGTGCGCCGCTCGGTCAGAAGACGTGGGTCTTCTGGAACCCTCCGGTCATCGACGAGACCTCGGGAAAGAGAAAAAGCATCACCTGGGAGACGACGTGGCTTCTGGGCGAGCTTTCAAAAGAGCACTTTAGAACGATTGCTTTTAGCAAGTCGCGCAAGCTTGCCGAGCTGGTATTAAATTACGAGCGCCGCTACCTGGACGACCGACCCGATATCGCCAAGCGAATCGCCTCATATCGCGCAGGATACCTGCCGGGGCAGCGACGCCTTATCGAGGAGCGCCTTTTTTCGGGCGAGTTATTGGGGGTTTCGACCACCAATGCGCTCGAGCTCGGCATCGATGTCGGGGCGCTGGATGCCTGCATTATGAACGGCTTTCCCGGGACGATCTCCTCGACCTGGCAACAGGCGGGGCGCGCCGGCAGGACTATCGGCGAGTCGCTGGCGGTGTTGGTGGCGGGCGGTGACCCGCTCGACCAGTACTATATCAATCACCCCGAATATTTCTTCGGGCGTAACTTTGAAGAGGCCATTATCGATCTCGATAACCGGAAGATCTTGGGACGGCACCTTCGCTGTGCGGCCTATGAGATCCCGCTCACCCCGGCCGACCGTACCTATTTCGGCGATGGATTTGAGGTGGCGGTGCATGCGCTTCTGGCATCCGGCGAGTTCAAAGAGCGAAAGGGGCGCTGGTTCTTGGGCGCACCCGGTTTTCCGGCGCAGGATATAAACATTCGCTCGGCATCGCAAGCGACGTATGCGATCGTCGAGGAATCCACCGGAGCGTTGCTGGGTACGACAGAGGCAACACGGGCGTTTTTCGAGATCTATCCCGGCGCGGTGTATCTGCACCAGGGCGAGCCGTATGTGGTGCGCCTGCTCGACACAAACGAGCATGTCGCCCTCGTTGAACGGGGGAGCGACGAGTACTACACGGAGCCCCGTGAAGAGACCGACGTCCGGGTTATCGCCGAGGCCGAGACGCGCAGGCTTGGCGCGACCGAGCTGAGCTTCGGCCAGGTCGAAGTCACCAACTACATCACCGCATATCAGAGAAAATCCCTGGACGGCAAAGTCATCGGGATGGAAGAGCTCGATCTGCCCCCGGTGCGGTTTGAAACCGAGGCGCTCTGGTTTACCGTCTCCGATGAGCTCATCGATACACTCGGGCTCGATGAGCTTGCGCTCGCCGGCGGAATCCACGCCGCTGAGCATGCGGCCATCGCCATGCTGCCCATGTTTGCGATGTGCGACCGCTGGGACATCGGCGGCGTCTCGACCCCCTACCACCCCCACACCGGCCAGGCGACCATTTTCATCTATGACGGCTTCGAGGGCGGCATCGGTATCGCCCAGCGCGGGTTTTGGATCGCCGAAGAGCACTTGAAGACCGCACTCGAAATCATCCAAAAGTGCCCCTGCCAGGACGGCTGCCCATCGTGTATCCAATCCCCGAAATGCGGTAACTGGAACGAGCCGCTTAATAAGAAGGCGGCGATTGGAATCTTGCGAGAAATCTTGAAAAAGAAAAAGAGCCGAAATAAGAGGCAGTGCTAGCGACATCGCAGAATTCAATTTCAAGGACCCGCTTGACTTTTGCTTGTCCGGCTAGGATAATAAAATCGACCGACCGGTCAGTATATTATCAAGGAATCTTATATGTCCATTCTTTTTACACCCATGAGAATCGGGGAACTTCAGATTAAGAATCGGTTTGTCCACTCCGCAACGCACGAGGGCATGACCACGGAAAGCGGTGAGGTGACCGATAAGCTGATTCGAAGGTACCAAACCCTGGCCAGGGGAGAGGTCGGCTTGATCATACCGGGTTTTCTCTATGTCCATCCCTCGGGGAGAACGTTTACCAGCCAGGCGGGAATCCATAGCGATGACTTGATTCCCGGGCTTAGGCGGTTGGTGGAAGCCGTTCATCAAGAGGGCGGTAAAATAGCTTTTCAACTGGTCCATGCCGGGAGGCAGACGACCAAAAGTATTATCGGGCGGACCCCTATGGGACCCTCCGCTGGGGGGCGAGACCCCGTCAATCTGGTCAAGCCAAGGGAAATGACCGAAGAGGATATCCAAGAGACGATAGCGGCCTTCGGCAGCGCGGCCGGGCGGGCCGTCGAAGCCGGCGTCGATGCGATTCAATTCCATGCGCATGGCGGCTACCTGTTAAATCAATTCTTGTCCCCGTTCTTTAACCGCCGAACAGATAAGTGGGGTGGCTCTGATGAAAACCGCTTCCGTTTTTTAAAAGAGGTGTTCTTAGAAGTGAAAAAAGCCGTACCCGCGGAACTACCCATCCTGATAAAGCTTGGCACTAACGACCATACGCCACAGCCGGGGATAACCCCAACGCTGGCAGTTGTGTATGCCCGCTGGCTGGCAGAGCTGGGGGTCGACGGGGTGGAGGTAAGCTGCGGTACGATGTCGTACTCGTTCATGAATGTCTTACAGGGTGAAGTCCCGATCGAAGAGCTCGCCATGGGTTTTCCCAGATGGAAAAGGCCATTCGTAAGGCAAATGGGAAAACGCTTAGCAGGCAACTACGACCTTCAGGAAGGGTTTAATCTTGAAGCCGCGAAGATGATCAAGCCGGTCCTCGGAGATATCCCCCTCTTCATCGTCGGCGGAATGCGCCGTGCCGCCCCTTGATCAGGGAACCCTCTCTGGTAAAGAAGATCAAAGAAGGCACAACCGAATCCGCGACTTGCGTTTCGTGTAATAAATGTTTAGCGGCTCTTCTTAATGACTTACCAGTTGCCTGTTACGTCAATGGGTTTCCTAAAAAAGAGAGCTAACCATAATAACAATATCTTAGCGAAC
>NZ_JBTSLF010000070.1:0-13916 GCF_054640775.1 Candidatus Aquicultor sp.
GCACCGGGTGGCGATGATATGGGTACCAACCCCGCATACGGTATCTTAAGCTGCTGGCTGGGGGGTGGCTATGCTTGGGCCCAGGGTACCTCTATGGCAACCCCGTATGTCGCCGGTCTGGCCGCGATTATCGCCGCTAAGTACCCATCTCGCACGGCCGACCAGATCGCTTGGACGATTCAAGAAGCAGCTCATGATCTGGGGGCGGCAGGGAGGGATGACCGGTTCGGTTTCGGGCGTATCGACGCTCAGAAATCGCTTGGGCAGAATGCTACGGGGATTGATGAAACACACGGCGGTATAAGTTATATCGGAACGTGGAGCACGCAGGCTTCAGCATACGCAAGCGGCAGTAGCTACAAATCTGCAAGTAATATTGGAAGTGAAGCCACATATCAGTTTAACGGCACGCATGTCGCGTGGCTTACAAAGACGGGTCCATCCGAGGGTATCGCTGATGTATATCTTGATGGTGTGCTGCAGGGGTCTGTTGATCTCTACGACGCACAGGATCCTTGGCAGTACATCGGTTTTAATGCGGACAACCTTGCATCGGGCGCTCACACCTTAAGGATAGAGGCCACCGGCACGAAAAACGTGGCCTCCTCCGGCACAGAGGTGATCATCGATGCGCTCGATGTAGAAGGCACGACCATACTCAGCTCACCCCCAGCCCCTTTGATCGGCGCCAGTGATTTCTCCTACGGAATGGACACTAATTTATTGCTGGCCATCGCACTCCTGCTTACCGCAATCGGTGCTTCGCTCGTTTTTAAAAAGACTTACAGGGCGCGGCACGCCAAACGTTTCTTGCATTAGAAACTACTCACGGTGCGTTACAACACAACGTTAGGGTCATACAGTATGTAACAAATAGTGTTACATACTGTCGAGTGAGGGATCTAACGCTTTTCCGTAATTCTTTTTAGCGAGCGCTCGCTAAAAAGCCGCGTTCTCTGGATTTAAATCGGATGCAACATTTTATCGAGTTTCAACCTTGCCGCGATCAGAGGATCGATGAACGCGCTCTCCATATCGTTTTCGAGGTCTCGTTTATTCGATAGATATGTGATGCGGTCCTGCATTCTTTTTCGCAGAAACTCGATATATGGTCTTTCCGTGGTCGGCTCAAAATTCTCATCGTAGTCGGCGCCGAATAGCTCGGCGCCGTTTTTCGGGACGAGGAGCCCGGGGAACGTCTCCCATTCTTTCCACTCGATCGTTCCCCTTACGATATTTGTGACGATGGTGAGGGAGAGTTGTAGCGTGATATTTATCTCTTTATCCGGCAGTCCGAAGGCATGTGTATTCATGACGTAGCACTCGGTACCGAGCTTGAAGAGCTTGCTGAACTGCTGGCAATCGACCATGAGCGGGTGGACCCTAAACGGGTTTGCAAACGGCTCGATAACGAGCTTCGCAAGTTCGTCCGCCGGGACGTTCTCAACGCCTTTAGCCCTCATCGTGCTCAGTGATGCGCCCATTGCAACGGCAAGGCCGATATCGGCGATTTTGCTGACAGGCGGCAACGACGGATCTTTTTGCAGCCAGATCACACTTCCGGGGCGGGCGCAGGAATCGGCATGGTTGAACATATCGCGCGACTTGATGCAGCGACCGTTATCGTTTCTGATATCTTCGCCCATGAGAAGCCGCGAGCCATCCGGTTGTTGTGTCACGGCAACGTTCTGCGCCGAGTAGAAATACTTGATGCTGGGGTCGTTAAATTTCACGGCATCGGTCTTGTCGAAAAGGCTCGGCTCAAGAGCGACTGTACTGTCGGCGTCCAGGTCGATGAGGAACGCATCATCGTGGATCACTGTTACTTTTTCGTTTTTGTTTAATGTGCCGGCATGGTCGTAGCTGTTGGTGAGCGATGATTTTCCGGAACCCGAGAGCCCGAAGACGGCAACCGGGGGCTCCTCGTCTATGGTCTTGATGCCGCCATGGCAAGCGACCATGTTTTGCCTGGTTCCAATGGTCCATGCAAGCGTGAGCGTGCCCTTCTTTCTCTCGCCGAAATAGCGAAGCCCGAGCAATGCCGCACAGTTCTCGTCTTCGTCGATAATGACAAGCCCGTCCGGGAATCTGGCATCACGCCACTCCGGATCGGCCATGACGAGGATATCCGGCTCGTTGATTTGCCTGGAATCCTTATACATATCGGTCCATGGTTTCATCCATGGTGCAAAGTTAATCCCCCAGTCGAACATGTTCTTTGCATCGGTCGCAGGGCTAATGAGATTGGCCTTAATTGCAAAATCGGGATGAAGGCCGACGACGGCCTCAAGCCATAGACCCTCGCGTTTGTTGACCTGGTAGACGGCTTCACTTAGTATCCGCAGGTATTCGCCCTTCTCTGCCCCCATCTGGCGTACCAATCGCCTGGCCCTGGCCGTGCGGCCGACGATTCCCCCGTCATTTGAAACAAGGATTTTTGCATCCGCTGGAAGGTCGAACTGCTCCGGTTTATAGAATGGCTGTGATGTCGCCATGACTTCGGGTTGTTTCAATGCCAGCTCGTAAAGTTCGGGGATGGTCGTCTTTCTTACGGAATTAGCGTAAAACGCACTTTCGAGCATTGCCCTCCATGGAGAACGTGGGGGTATTTGGATACTGGCCATTGAACTTCCTCCTAGCATTTCCTTTTAAGTTATAGGATACTCCCTAACTAGGCGTTTTAGCAATGCTTGTGCGCTTGTACCGGCCTAAAGAAAGGCCACCTAGTATATATTAATCCACCGGTTAAACTGGGATTGTGTGCAGATTTCATCCGCTTTGCACTGCTTTCATCGCACTTTGCGTGCTATCAGAGTTTAGATTCGCATACTGACGGTATATAAAAACCGGCGGTCGCTAACGGCCGCTGGTGCGCTAAAAATTAGGCTCACACATGGCATGCGATTGGAGTACTTGGTTCGGTATTGGAGGTATTTTATTATGATGATTCTCTTGCTCGGGTTGATTATAGTCGGGGCCATCTATGCTGCTGGAGGGTTCAGGGGTGGCCCTATGCGTCGCCCTGAGGAGAACAGGGATCGGGCGTTGCAGATTCTCCAGGAACGGTATGCGCGGGGCGAGATAGACTCCAAGGAATATGAGGAGAAAAAACGGGCACTCGCAAGCTAATAACTTTAAGAAACCACCCTCAAATATGAGAGCCGGCAAACTATTTTGGACTATTTTGGACTGTTTTGGGTATCTAATAGACATGATGGATGCATTAAGAACTATCTCGTATTCGCTTGAAAACGAAAACGATCTCGATCCTCTAATCGAGCAGGCCGGCGTTGCTCAGGCCGTCTTGATCGGTACAGCCACACACGGCACCAGCGAGTTTTACAAGTGGAGGGCCGCGATAACCCGGCGCTTGATCATAGAGAAAGGGTTTTCCTTTGTAGCGGTAGAGGGCGACTGGCCTGCATGCTATCAGGTGAACCGTTATGTTAAAGGCGCAGCCGAACCGGGGCAGAGCGCAGCGGATGTTTTGCGTGCGTTTAACCGCTGGCCCACGTGGTTATGGGCGAATACTGAGGTAGAGGAATTCGTTACGTGGCTGAAAGAGCACAACGAGAATCAGCCCGGCGAACAACGGGTCGGCTTTTACGGGCTTGATGTCTACAGCCTCTGGGAATCGCTTCGGGCCGCGGTAAAGTACCTGAAAGACACCGTCCCGGATGCGGCAGACGCGGCCAAGCAGATCTACCGGCGATTCGAGCCCTCCCGCCGTGACATTGAAGGCCATACCTGGAGCGTGGGGTTGGTGCCCGAGCCCCACAAGGATGAAGTGGTCAGGTTTTTGTCCACCCTTGAGCACCTCCCGCCGGTAATCGCTGCGGATGCCGCCGAAGAAAAACTGAGCGCCGAGCAAAACGCTATGGTCGCCATCAACGCCGAGCGCTATTACCGCGCGACGCTAAGCGGTGACCCGGATGCCTGGAACGTGCGCGAGGGGCACATGGCCAACACGTTCTTCCGCCTCATGGATTTTCATGAAAGAACCACGAGCGCGAAGGGGATAATTTGGGCCCACAACACCCATGCAGGGGATGCCCAGGCCACGGATATGGTCGCTATCAATCAAACCAGCATCGGACAAATCGTGCGGGGTGCGCTTGGGGCCGAGAGAACGTACCTGATGGGATTCGGCTCCTATGAGGGCAGTCTAATCGCGGCCGATGATTGGGACGCCCCAATGAAAGAGATGCCCCTTCCACCGGCGACGTTTGACAGCTGGGAGCACCTGTTCCATGGTTTTGACGGGAGGAACCGGATGGTATTGTTCACGGCGAATCGCCAGGAATCGCAGTTTTTCTCACAGATGCGGGACCACAGGGGGATAGGCGTAGTATATGATCCCAATGCGGAATTCGCCACCTATACCCCAACTGCCTTGCGCGACCGCTATGACGCGTTTTTATACATCGACAGGACCTCTGCTCTCAAGCCGTTACCCATAAAACCCGAGACGGGCGAGCCCCCTGGCACCTATCCCTCGGCGGCTTAGAAAAAGCGCGCCTCAACCCAACTACGATGAATCGTGCATTATTTTAAATAGATAACATACGCTTTTCCATCCGTAAAAAACCTGCTCCCCGCCTGGTTTTGCCCCAGTGTGGGCTGCACGATCTGAAATACGCCGGTAGATGAGCTATCCCCGGTGCGTTGCAGCTCGTTCTTAACCTTATCGCGTTCTTTGTCGACATTGGGGTCGATCTCATGGGTGGGCAGAATCGAATTTTTTATGACGATGCGTGTATCAAGGTGGGCCGTTGCAAACCATACGCGCCCATCCCCTTTAAGGATAAACGGCGTGTTCCAAAAGTGAATGTGCTCACGCTGGCTCACCTTGTTGGCCTTAGTCGGCTTTTCGTATGCAAAGTCGTTAGGGCGCGCGTTCCAGAACGAGGGTGTCCCCGGCGCTTGTGGGTAGGGTTTTTTAAGGATGGTAGCCCTCGCGAGTTTATATAAGCTGGCCAATGAAATCTTATCGGCCGGCCGCCACCCTGCATTCCTGAACGCTTTGTCCAGCATAGGCCTGCTGCCGATTATGATGATATTGACCGGCTCCATGGGTTTGCCGGTAATATCCTCGCTGACCCTGGGATATTTGACGAATAGCTTGCCGGGGATGTCTCTTACGGTAAGAACTGCGAGCTTTTCCGGCACTCTTACGGGTTCTTTAAAGGGATGCGTTTCGTAGTAATAGACGGTATAGGCGGCCCACAGGATAAACATTACGACTCCGACCAGCACGATACTGCGTTTGCCGGCAAACGGTTTGGTGTCTTTATACGGCTTGAATCTCATGCGGATCTCAAGCGAAGTGATGATGGCGGTCACCCACGCTGCGCCGGCGGCATACCCGCCTAACACATCGGAAGGAAAATGAACGCCCAGGTATATCCTGGAGAATCCTATCGCGATGATAATGAAGGCGGCAACAATGACCGTGAGTATCTTTGCCAACGTGGATTTTACCGATCTGAAGACAAAATATGCGGCAAGCCCATAAAAAGAGATGGCAATAAAGGCATGGCCGCTCGGAAAACTGTAGCTACGCTCCGGCGCAATCGCGTTTACAAGCGGGGGCCGTGACCTCTGAAACAGGCCCTTCATGGCGTATACGAGGAACTCCCCAGCGGCAACGGAAGTGATCAGCGCGATCAGGTGGTACCAGCGCTTTAAAAGTACAAGTACTGCACCCACTGCGATAACACCTATGAATATAACCTGGCCTTTTCCTAGATACGTTATAAAAAGCATCACCTTGCTGAAGGAAGGCGTGCGGAAGATCTGCACCAGGTTAACAACACGTAGGTCGGCCCGCACCAGGGGGTCGCGCCCGATTAAGTCTTGGGCTACGCCGAGAAAGAGGAAGATAAAAAACGCCGTGACAACTACGCCGATAGTGAGGTTGAGCCCGAAAACGGCATCGGGGTCGGTCCGGCGCTGCAAAAAGCTAAAAAAGCCCGGATGCCGCGCAACGAGCTTTTTTACTTCAGGGTCTTCCCTGACCGCTTTTACGATTGATTTCGTAACCGACTTTATCAGTTTAAACATAAGTGCACATTTTAGGGCTGTGTCACAAGAGCTTGCGTTACATCGTTACTATACCCAATTATTATGCACGGATGCTTGGGATGGGCCGCAAAAAGTAGGGTAAGAATAGGTGTGCGGAAAGCCGGATGGGAGCGTGGATGAGGGTTTCGTTATCGAATCTTGCAACTGAGAGGTATCGTTGGCTGGCGCTGGTGTTTCTCGCATCGGGTCTTGCGATTGTGATTATCGATAATACCGTGCTCAACGTGGCGGTTCCGTACATACTGCGTGATTTGCATACCACGCTTGACGCCATGCAGTGGGTTATCTCCGGGTACGCTCTCATCATCGCAACCCTGCTTATCACAATGGGTCGATTGGGCGATTTGATCGGCCGCAGGAGGGTGTTTCGCATCGGTGTGGTGTTGTTTGCCATCGGCTCGTTCATCGCATCCATCTCTCAAAGCGCCGGCGTGCTCTTCTTAGGTGAAGCGTTCATCGAGGCCATAGGTGCATCGATGATGCTCACCTCTACGCTGTCGCTTCTCGCCAGCCAGTTTCAAGGCAGGGAGCGGGCCATTGCCTTCGGCGTATGGGGGTCGGTCGCCGGCGCCTCGGCGGCATTCGGACCGCTTCTTGGCGGATATCTTACCACTTTTTACTCGTGGAGATGGTCGCTTAGGATCAATGTTTTTGTCGCGGTGATCGCATTGCTCGGCTCGATTGTTATCAGGGAATCAAAGGGGCGTGGCGGTCAACGTTTTGATTGGCTGGGAACGGTGTTCTCAGGCATCGGACTTGCCGGTCTTGTTTTTGCGCTCATCGAAGGACGAAGGTTTGGCTGGCTCATCCCGAACAAACCGTTTACGATCGATGGGTGGAGCTGGCCGTTCACTACCTTCTCGGTTATTCCGGTTGCTTTTGCAATTGCCGCGGTGTTCCTGGGCCTTTTTATCGCCGCTGAATACATCATTGCGCGACGGGGCGGAAGCCCGCTTCTTGACCTGCGCTTGTTCAAGAGCAGGGGCTTTACTCTTGGTCTTGTGACCCTCGGTATCGTAATACTGGGCCAATTCGGCGTCTTTTTTGTGATGCCGATTTACTTGCAAAACGCACTCGGCCTTACCGCGTTTCAAACGGGACTCATTATCCTCGCTTCATCGATCAGCGCTTTTATTTTCGGCCCGCTCTCGGGCATTATCGCTTCGAGAATCGGCCCCAAGTGGGTGGTCACGACCGGGATGTTCATGCTGTTGGCAGGGGCATATGTTCTGCGTCAATCGATAAGCGTAACCGCGACTGGTGAGTCGCTGGCGCCGGGATTTGCGCTCTTCGGCATCGGGATCGGCATGACCTCCGCCCAGCTCACCAACTCGATTCTCTCCTCGGTACCCATCCAGTTTGCCGGAGAGGCCTCGGCTACCAACGCTACCGTCCGGCAAGTCGGCACGAGCATCGGTATCGCCGTTATCGGTGCGGTGCTCGCGACAACTCTTACCGCAAGGATTATCGACCACGTTCAAGCCGACCCTTCGATTCCCGGTGTTGAGAAGGGTGCGATCGTCTCGACGCTTAAAAACGTGACGATCGAGAGTGGCGCGACCGGCACGCTGCCCAAAAAACTGCCGCCCCCGATTTCAACCGCAATAAAAAATGACATCAACCGGGCGTTTGTTGATGCCACACGACGTGCACTTGGCGTAGGCCTTATTTTTATCCTTATAGGTGGACTGTTTTCCCTCTTGATTCCGCCCATTAAGCAGGCCGCGCAAGTAGACCCGTAAGAACAGCCGCAATACTTGTCGCTAACAGAAGAGCCGGTCCCCCGAACGTGAACCCCAGCTGAGCCCACGCCACTCCGGGTGACTGTTGCCCCGTAGCCTGTTCCTCATCCGGCCAGGTATCCATATCTAATCTCGCTTCAGACATATCGCTCCCCAATTTCTAGATGTGTGATAAGCCGCGTTTCATCTCTCAATGTATGCCCGAAACCTGGCAAATTATACCGTAAAGAATCACCATAATACCTGATGGTAGGTTGTACCTCAACCGTTGATAATGATTAAAAAAACTTAGCGGTGGTAAGTAAGATATAGCCTGGGCGCGGCGATTGTTAAGGCAAATAGTTAGATTATGGGTTGGGGAAATGTTTAAGGCGCTTGTGGATTTCTTGGTAAAATACCGCATACTGGTGGTTATTTTTTGGTTTGTTTTGGCAGGCGTTTTGCTTTGGAAGGCACCGCTTCTCTCAAGGGTAGGGACCACAGACGAGGCGACATTTCTTCCCGCTAACGCCGAGTCGGTGAAGGCAAGGGACCTTTTAAACCAGAAATTCCCCGGCGAGCAGGCGGCCTCCTCCGGTATTATCGTTATCTACCGTAAAGGGGGCCTCAATAAAGGTGATACCCAATACGTTAAGAACCTCACCGATAAGCTCTCCGGGCGCGACAGGCCGGCGCATGTGTCATCGGCCACATCCTTTACCAACAGACCCGAGCTTACCGGCCAGTTTTTAAGTAAAGACCGCTCGACGGCGCTGATTCAGGTCAACTTATCAGGTGCCGCTTTTGGCACGCAGACCCAGGATGCGGTAGCTTCGGTTAGAAATCTCATGAAAAAGGCAAAGCCGGGTGGGCTAGAAGTACACCTGACCGGACAATCAGGCATCTTAACCGACTTTACGAAAACACTGCAAGACAGCATATCCTTAACGACCATCGCCACGGTCATCCTGGTCATCATCGTTTTAATGATCGTATACCGCTCGCCCGTTGCGATAGTGATCCCGCTTACCACGATCGCCATCGCGTTTTTCGTCGGCCGCGGCATTCTGGGGATTCTTGCGGCCAACGGCTGGAAGATCCCTTCACTGCTGGACGCCTTTATCGTTGTGCTGGTATTCGGCGCCGGCACGGATTATTGCCTATTCCTAATTTCGCGGTTCAAGGAAGAAGCACGGCACGATACAACGCACGCGGCCTTATCAAATACCTTGGAGAGGATCGGAAGCGTTATCACCGCTTCTGCGGGTACCGTAATTCTTGCGTTTTTGGGGATGTCGGTAGCCCGTTTTGGGATGTTTAAAACGATGGGACCGGCGCTTGCACTCTCTATCGCCATTGCGCTTATCGCGGCGCTTACCCTGGCGCCGGCCATGATGAGCCTGTTTGGAAGATACCTCTTCTGGCCGTTCGGCAATAAAGAACCACAGGGTAAGTTCAGCGTCTGGCGAGAGATGGCGCGGGTAACGACCACGTATCCGGTTATCGTGATAGTGGTGGTTATCGCGGTATTGGGCGCCTTTTATACACAACTTCCCAGGCTCAACCGTTCATTCGATACATTAAAGGAACTTCCCCAGTCTCTGGATTCGGTTAAGGGATTTAACCTTTTGCAGCGAAATTTTGCAAGGGGAGACATCTCGCCCTCGGTCGTTCTCGTGCCGGCGCGAAAAGGGGATGTCCTAAGACCGGTGGGATTATCGGCCATCAACTCGTTTGATCGGAGGCTTGCTAAAATATCGGGGGTCTCAGAGGTTCGCAGCCTTGTTCACCCGGCCGGCGTAGGCAAACCGTCACCGTTTCAGGTTAAAAACCAGCTCGATTCGTTTATTAAGGCCTTGAGCAGCAGTCCGCAGGCGGGGCAAAGCACAGCGGCGGCATCATCCTCCCCCGCCGGCAACCTCACTACCATGCGCTCATATTTCGCTGAGCTAAGGGACGAATACCCGCGCATAAAAAACACCCGCTCATACGAGAGCGTTATCGGGATACTAACATCGATTGGCAAGACCCCGGTCCCATCATCATCCCAACGTCTTGCACCCGCACAGGCGCGGCAGCTACAACTTCGCCAAGCCCAAATGTTAGCGCAGCTTAAGGATGCCATCCAGTCGCTGAGCAAGTCGTTTGATTCGCGGCAGTACCTGTACTCAACGGCGCTCGTAAACAGCACGCCGCAGCTCAGTCAGATTAATAAGTTCTATATTTCAAAAGACCACAGTACGGTAAAGTCCTCGGCGGTTCTCAAGCAAGAGCCGTTCTCGAGCGCGGCCTTTGCAGACATCGAGAAGATCCGCTCGCAGGTAAAGAAACCAATCCCGGGGAATACGGCGCTTATTACGGGCCAGGCGATTGTCGGTGGTTCCACAGCGGACTCAGCGGACATCCAATCTACCATAAATACCGATTCGATCCGAATCGCACTCCTTGCCACCCTCGGGATTCTCATCATCCTGGCATTGCTCCTTCGAAGCGCCGTCGCGCCATGGTATCTCGTGGCGACCGTTATTTTTAGCTACGGTGCGACGTTGAGTGTATCGACCTTCTTGTTCCAGGATGTTCTAGGCCAAGCCGGTATGAGCTACTTCGTTCCGATTATTCTCTTCGTGCTGCTGGTCGCTCTGGGGTCGGATTACAATATCTTTCTGATATCGCGTATCAGGGAAGAGTCGATCCGGTTGGGCACGCATCTCGGGGTGCAGGAAGCGGCGGCGCACACGGGAGGCATCATCACGTCTGCCGGTATAATCCTGGCCGGTACCTTTGCCGCGCTTGGACTTTCTCCTCTGCAAAGCTTGTTCCAGACGGGTATCGCGGTGACAATCGGTGTTCTCATCGATACGTTTATCATCAGGGCGATTCTCGTGCCCGCCATCGGCGCCGTGTTCGGTGACGTGAACTGGTGGCCGGCGAAAATCGGAAGGCCGGGTGAGGAAGAGACTGCCCGCAAAGAACGTCCGCACGTTGCATGATCGCCCATGTTAATATGGGTATAAAGTACCAGGAGTAGAAACTCGTTTAGACTAAGAATGCGCAAACATAGAACGGGGTGCAACGTATGGCTTCAAGAAATCCCATATCTGAAGAAACACCAGAGACGGAACCCGAATCCGGGCGAGAGCGATTAAAAGAGCAGCTGGTGCCGGTGGAACAACCGGTATCACAAGTAATACGTTCTCTCGACACAGACCCGGAAAAAGGCCTTACAGGTAGTGAAGTCGCGCGAAGGCTCGCGAAGTACGGGCCGAACCGCCTGGTTGAGCCTCGTACCGTTAGCTTCCTTGATATCTTTTGGGAAGAAGTGCGGGAGCCCATGATACTTTTGCTCCTGGTGGTGGCGGTTGTCTATAGTATCTGGGGGAAGTTCGGGGACTTCTTAACAATCGTGTTTGTCGTCGTCGCGCTGGTCTTTGCCGAGGTCTACAACGAATACCGGGCCAAACACGCAATCACGGCGCTCAAGCAACTCTCTTCGCCCATGGCCCCGGTAATCCGCGACGGGCGCTTCCAGGAGGTACGTACCGAGGATCTGGTTCCGGGTGATATTCTGCTGTTGCGGGTCGGCGAGAGAATTCAGGCGGATGGGCGCCTTATCGAGGCATTCGGTCTGCAAGTCGATGAATCGGCGCTCACCGGTGAGTCGGTTCCCGTGTCGAAAAACGCAAATGCCACGGTTACCAGAGAAACTCCCCTGGCCGAGCAGGTAAACGAGGTCTTCGCCGGCACCGTCGTTACCCGTGGCAAGGGCAGGGCGGTCGTTACCGCTACGGGAATGTCGACGGAGCTAGGGCGCATCACCGGTCTTGTCAGGGAGGCAAAAGAGCCAAAAACCCCCCTACAGCTGGCAATGCGGGAACTTGCCGGGTGGCTGGTCTATGTCGCAGTGTTTTTCAGTATCGCCATCCCGCTCATAGGGTTTCTTGAGGGGCGCCCGTTTAGAACCATGGTGCTCACCGGTCTAAGTCTTGCCTTTGCGACCATCCCGGAGGAACTTCCCATCATCATCACCATGGTACTGGGGTTGGGGGCGCTGCAGCTCTCCCGGCAGCATGCCCTGGTAAAACGCCTTCGAGCGGCCGAGACATTGGGAAACGTTACGGTAATCGCCACCGATAAAACGGGGACGCTTACCGAAAATCAGATGGTCCTCTCCCGCATCGTAACCGATAATCGGATTACCGAGTTAGGGAATGATCGGCTGACGCCTTTGGACAGAGAGCTTCTTCAAGTGGGCGTGTTGGTCAACGACTCCATTTTTGAGAAGGAGGACGGCCAGCTAAGCCTCGTCGGCGACCCCATGGAGGTTGCTCTGATCAGGGCATTTATCGAGTCGGGACAGCGGCCGCAGGAAGTGCGGCAGCGATTCCACCTTAGAAATGAGTTCAGTTTCGATACGGAGCTTAAGTTGATGTCGGCGGTGTTTGAGTTAAACGGCTCCTCCTATGTTTACGTAAAAGGTGCGCCGGAGGCGGTTTTGAGCAGATCGGCAAACTACCTTACCGAATCAGGCGTGGCGCAGATGACTCCCGAGAAACTACGGGATGAATTGAAGAAAGTCGATGCGTTTGCCGAGGAGGGCTTGCGTGTTCTGGCCTTTGCGTATAAAGAAACCGCTAACGGCGAGCGTCTCACAAGGGAGCAAGCCGAGAGTGATTTACGGTTTGTGGGGATTGCCGGGTTCCTCGACCCGCCGCGCGCCGACGCAGCCCAGGCCATAAGGACCACGCAGGATGCCGGGATACGCGTGCTCATGCTTACCGGTGATTACCCCCTGACCGCCAGGGCTATTGCCAAAGCCGTCGGCATCGTCGCCGATGGAACGGTGGTAACGAGCAGAGAGATCGACCGGATGAGCGATGAAGAGCTACAACAAACCGTAAAAAACACTTCTATCTTCGCCCGTATCACCCCCGAGAACAAACTCAGAATCGTGCGTGTCCTCAAGCGAAACAGGCAGGTGGTAGCCGTTACAGGCGACGGAATCAATGATGCCCCGGCGTTGAGCGAAGCCGATATCGGTATTGCCATGGGAGAGACGGGAACCGATGTCGCCCGGGAAGCGGCCGATATGGTGCTAACCGACGATAATTTCTCTACAATCGCCTTTGCCGTGCAAAGCGGGCGTAGAATGTACGACAACCTGCGCAAAGGTGTGCGCTATTACCTCGCCGTAAAGCTGGGCTTGATATCGATTTTCTTGCTTCCCGTACTGCTTGGCATCCCGCTTCCCTTTGCGCCAATCCAGATTATCGTTCTCGAGCTGTTTATGGATCTCGGTGCTTCCGCGGCATTCGTTGCCGAGCCGGGCGAGAAAGACCTTATGATGCGCTTCCCTCGCGATCCGAACCAGCGTTTTATGGATCCTCCTATGCTGCGCACTATTGTTCTAGGCGGCATATCTCTATTTCTGGCCGTTTCGACCGTGTACCTGGTCGCCAACTTCACAACCGGAAACACCCTGGTAGCCCAAAGCTCCGCTTTTGCCACCTGGATGTTCGGTCATATATTTCTGGCTTTTAATATGAGGTCGGACCGGCAGCCCCTTTCAAGCCTCGGCCTTTTCTCAAACGGACCGATGGATGTCTGGGCAATCGGGGCCATCGGCCTTTTGGTGGTCGCGATCACTACGCCACTGCTGCACTCGGCTTTGAAGCTCACGTATTTAAACGCCGGTCAGTGGCTCTTCGCGATCGCCGTTGCGTTCGTGTTTACGTTTTGGATGGAAGTGCGGAAGCATGCTTTGCGAAGGGGTAGCTCCACATGATATTAGGATTCATCTTCTCCGCTAATTCTTCATATATGTTCTTCAAAACTGAATTACTCCTGCCGCCATTTCCATAGTACCTGAATAACCACTGGACACCTATCCAGATATAGAGTTATAGGCTGCATCTTATAGATTGCTTCAATCGAATTAAAGAATCTGCAAATTATTTAATCGATAGGTGCCCTGGTAACTAGCATTATCACCGGAAAAACCCCTGGCAGGCACTAACTAAGCTACCTATTGGCTCCTGAGGAACTATTAACATATAGTATGAGACATTATATAACTACATAATAGATATGTAATATAAAGCTAGGAAAATAGGC
>NZ_JBTSLF010000071.1:0-2639 GCF_054640775.1 Candidatus Aquicultor sp.
TGGCGGCTGAAGACCGTCAGGTCCTTTGATTTTACTTTGTTGCCGAAGGGCAGGTTAATATCCCTTTGGGCCAGGCTTTTCTCTTTAAGGTCGATGACGACGTAGCCGGTTTGCCTGAGTTTGTTGGCGACCATCGTTAAGTTATCGCCGTCGATTTGACCGTTGAGCAGGTTTCCCCTGCCATCCCTTACTTTATACGTAAATGTTGTTGACATAGTGTACCTCGTTTGTGCTGTCCGTTAGTTGCATGATCAGTTGCTAAGCCGTTCTACCGAGAAGTTGCCTCAGGTCATTTGGATCGGATGCTTTTTGTATAGCCATTTCGAATGTTATCTTGCCATATCTATGCAAATCGGCAAGGCACTGATCCATAGTTACCATTCCGTGCTTGGAGCCCGTCTGCATCGCGTTGTATATCTGGTGCGTCTTCGCTTCTCGGATCATGTTTCTGACGCCCGGCGTCGGCATAAGGATTTCGTAAGCGACACAGCGTCCCTGGCCGTCAACCGTCGGCAGAAGCTGCTGGCAGACGATTCCTTGTAATGTACCGGCCAGCTGGATTCTTATCTGTTGCTGCTGGTGGGGCGGGAATACGTCGATGATCCTGTCGATGGTCTGCGGCGCATCCTGCGTGTGGAGCGTTGCGAAGACCAGGTGGCCGGTTTCGGCTGCGGTCAATGCCGCCGAAATCGTTTCCATATCCCTCATCTCACCGACGAGTATGACATCCGGGTCTTGACGGAGGACGTATTTAAGGGCGTTGGCGAAGGATTTGGTATCCGACCCGACTTCCCTTTGATTAACAATAGATTGCTTATGTGAGTGCAGGTATTCGATTGGATCTTCGATTGTGATTATATGAAACGACCTGTTTTCGTTGACGATATTGACGAGCGTTGCCAGTGTTGTCGACTTACCGCTACCGGTCGGGCCGGTAACCAGAACCAGGCCTCGCGGGCGCCTTACAAGCAGTTCGAGTGATTGCGGAAGCCCCAGGTCGTCCAGTGATTTTATGTCTACCGGAATAATCCTGAAGGCGGCGCTTACGCTGCTTCTCTGGTAATATGCGTTTACCCTGAACCTGGCGTGGCCGGTGAGCCCGTAAGAAAAGTCGTACTCCCAGTTTCTCTCGAGCTGCTCCCTTTGGTCCTGGGTGAGGATGCTATAGATAAGTTCCTTTGTGTCGTTTGGCGTCAGCTTTGGATAATCAAGCGCCTGCAGATCGCCGTGAACTCTGACCATTGGCGGTGTTCCTGCTGTAATGTGTAAATCTGATGCTTTTCTCTCTAGTACCTGCATCAACAAGTCATTAATATCAAGCAACGTAAAACCTCCTGAAGTTCTTAAAAGGAATCTAATTACCTATCGGACGGGTTTAGTAGTAGCTTAAGCGGTAAACGGACGATTAGATGCCGTTTAAATAATGACGCGCATGATTTCTTCAAGGGAGGTCATGCCCGTGCGAACTTTTTCGAACCCGTCTTGTCGGAGGGTCCTCATACCTTCGGCGATTGCGACGCGCTTTACTTCATCTGCGGTCGCCCGTTTGACGCAAAGATCTTTAATGGTCTCGCTGAGAACCATGACTTCGTAGATGCCTACCCTGCCCTTGTAGCCTGTGCCGTTGCATCGAGGGCAGCCTTTTGGGCGGTAGAATCTTAAATGTTCTTCGTCTTCCATCGGAAAGCTGATCCTTTTGAGGGCATCGATTGCGGGTTCATACTCCTCCTTGCAATCCGGACAGAGGCGTCGCGCCAGCCTTTGGGCTTGAATGCACTCGATTGCGGATGCTATCAGAAATGGCGCTATGCCCATCTCGATTAGCCTGGTAATAGCGCCGGGGGCGTCGTTTGTATGTAGTGTTGAGAGGACCATATGCCCGGTAAGGGCGGCCTCTATCGCGATTTGGGCCGTTTCTTTATCCCTTATCTCGCCCACCATCACAATATCAGGAGATGATCTGAGGATCGCTCTTAGGCACCGGGCAAAGGTCAGGCCGGTTTTCGAGTTTACCTGTATCTGGTTGACGCCCGGGAGACGGTACTCGACCGGGTCCTCGACGGTGATGATGTTCTTTGCGCTGTTGTTGAGGATATTGAGCGCTGCGTACAGCGTTGTGGACTTACCGCTTCCGGTTGGACCGGTCACGAACACCGCGCCGTAGGGCTTGTTGAACGAGCCTTTGAATTTGTTGAGGCTGTCAGGAAGAAAGCCGAGGTCGTCGAGGTCGATTAGAATGCTTTCCTTTCTAAGGACCCTGAGGACAACCCTCTCCCCATAGATCGTTGGGAGGGTCGATACTCGGAAATCTATCATTTTGCCTGCGACCAAAAGATCGCAATGGCCGTCCTGGGGTATCCTGGTTTCGGCGATGTCGAGGCCGGCCATGATTTTGAGCCTTGAGATAACGCCCGCTTGGATCTGTTTTGGCGAGCACATAGAATCGTGGAGCACACCGTCTACGCGGTAGCGTATGCGCAGTTCTTTTTCTTGCGGCTCGACGTGAATATCGCTTGCACGTTCGTTGATGGCCTTCATGATGAGCATGTTGACGAGTTTGATGACCGGGGCTTCTTCGGATACTTCGCGGAGGCCGCCTATCCCTGCCTGCGATTCTTCTAGCAAGTACAGGGTATCCG
>NZ_JBTSLF010000071.1:2649-13847 GCF_054640775.1 Candidatus Aquicultor sp.
CAGATTCCGTTGCCCTGTAGTAGCGGTTGAGCGCTATCTTTATCTCATCTTCAAGCGCGACCACTGCTTTTATGTCGTACCCGGTAATCATTTGCAGGTCGTCCAGGGCTACAACGTTTGTCGGGTCTGCGATGGCAACGACAAGTTTGTCGCGCTCGAAATCTATAGGCAGGACGTTGTATCGCCTGGCAAACGTCTCGGGCAGTATCGAGGCGGCTGAAACGTTTATGTGGTATTCGCTAAGATCGACGAAGTTAAAGTCGCTCGAGCCCAGCAGTTCGGTAATGGTGTCGGCATCAAGCAGACCCTCGTTGACCAAAGCTTGCGCCAATGATGTATCGCAATCGATACTCTCTTCGACCCTCTCCAGGTCATCATGCGAGAGTATGCCTTTTTTAACCAATATATTCGCGAGTATTTCGTCGGATTTCTCTTTTAGCATAATCTATTCCTCTACCGGTTCTATACGGTAACCCTTAGGATTTCTTCTATCGAAGTCAAGCCGGAACGAACCTTATCAAGGCCGTCTTTTCGCAACGTTAGCATGCCTTCGGTGAGTGCGAGTTTGGTTATGTCTTCGGGCGATGCGTTTTCGACCAGAAGACGCTCTATCCCTTCTGTCATGATCATGATTTCATAAAGACCTATGCGGCCGTGGTAGCCGGTGTTGCCGCAGCGTTTGCAGCCACGCGCCCGGTAAATCTCGGTTGGCTCGCTTCCGTCGATTATGTAGCCGGCCTCGATCAGCTCCTCTTGCGTAGGCGTAAAGAGTTCACGACATCGTGTGCAGAGCTTTCGAGCAAGGCGCTGGGATACGATGCAATCGACCGCTGATGATACTAGGAACGGCTCTATCCCCATCTCAACAAGCCTGGTCAGCGTTGCCGGAGCGTTGTTTGTGTGAAGCGTTGAAAGCACAAGGTGTCCGGTAAGCGCGGATTCGACTGCGATGAGAGCGGTCTCCTCATCCCTGATCTCGCCTATCATCACGATATCCGGATCCTGGCGCAGTATAGACCGCAGGGCTCTTGCAAACGATAAACCCGTTTTTGTGTTGACCTGGACCTGGCTTATGTTTGGTAAACGGTATTCGACAGGGTCCTCTACCGTGATAAGGTTCTTCTCTTTTGAGTTAAGCAAGTTAAGAACGGAATATAGTGTCGTTGTCTTACCGCTTCCGGTTGGCCCGGTGATGAGGATCGCGCCATAGGGCTTAGTGAAAGACTCCTTGAACATATCGAACGAACCCGGTAGAAAGCCGAGGTCGTCGAGGTTCATCATTATGCTTTCTTTTTCTAGTACCCTAAGAACTACCTGTTCGCCATGGATGGTTGGCAGCGTGGCGACGCGGAAATCGATCGGTCGCTTATCGATGGCTAACCCGAAACGCCCATCTTGAGGGAGGCGGCGCTCTGCAATGTCCAGGCCGGCCATGATTTTTATTCGCGAGATGATTCCGGCTTGAATATGCTTAGGTGAGCGCATGACTTCATGAAGCACCCCATCTATCCTGCACCTGATTCTTACGTCTTTTTCCTGCGGTTCGATGAATATGTCGCTGGCCCTATCTCGAACCGCTTCGGTAACGATCATGTTGACCAGCTTTACGATGGGGGCGCCCTCGGCCTCTTTTTCATCGGCGATGACATCGGTTTCGCGGTCGAAGTCGTCGCTAATGCTTTCGATCGCCTCTTCGACAATGTCATCACTGGTACTGTATTTTTCGATAGCGGTTTGGAGATCTTTTTCGGAAACGACTACCGGAATGATCTCATGTCCGGTCATGACATGAAGGTCGTCGATAGAGAAAATGTTTGTCGGGTCGGCCATTGCGACGACGAGGCGGTCGTCTTCAAATTCTATCGGGAGCACCTTATAGCGATGGATTTGCTCGCTTGAGATAAGTGCGGTGGCCTGCGTGTTAACTTCGTATGCATCGAGGTCAACGTAGCCGAGGTTTAACTGTTTAGCCAGGTTTTTCGCTATATCGGATTCGGAAACATAGCCGAGATCGACCAGCTTTTGGTCCACCTGTTCTTCGTCACTTGAAGTATTAATGGCCTCACTGAGCTGGTCTTGTGTAATTACTCCGGCGTCAAGTAGAAACTCGCCTATCTTCCTCTTGAACATTATCTGGTCTATCTCCGCTCTTTAATCCTTGGATTAACGCCTGACGCATTACTTCAACGGGTGCGGAGGTACCAGTCCAAATCTCGAAGGCCGAGGCCGCCTGGTATAAGAGCATACCAAGTCCGTTTGCAGCCCTAGCTCCTTTATGTCGTGCTCCGTTAATTAGTGCGGTTTCAAGTGGTGTGTAAATAAGATCATAAACAAAGTGCGATGCGTTTATTAACTCTAAAGGTACTGGCAGGAGATCTCCGCTTTCCTTCATACCAACAGGCGTTGCATTTACTATTAGTTCTCCTATTTGGAAAATATCGGCGAGATTATCCTCGAATGTGAGCGTTTTTACTGATATTTCCTGGAAATTAGAGATAAGGTTGGAGGCTATGGCCCCGGCCCTGTTCTGCGACCTGCCTAGTATTACGATGCTTTTGATACCGGCTCGCGCAAGTGCAACCGCTGCCGCCTTTGCCGCGCCTCCCGTGCCTAGGATTATCGCTGTTTTGCCGGCCGGATTGAAGGATTCCTCTTCGAGAGACTTAATGAAACCCTGGGCATCGGTGTTATAGCCGATAAGACGACCGTTATCGTTTTTTATCGTGTTGACAGCACCGATGGTCTTGGCCTCAGCGGAGAGTTCATCGAGAAAATTGATTACGGCTTCTTTGTGGGGCATGGTTACATTTATTCCCTGGATATTTAGGGACCTTATGCCGTCAATAGCATTTTCGAGAGCCTTTGGCTCGACGACGAATGGCAGGTATCTATAATTGAGGTTGAGCGCCTCGAACGCCTTGTTGTGCATAAGTGGCGAGAATGTATAGGTTAACGGATATCCGATTATCCCTGTTACTTTTGTTGCGCCGTTTATTTCGTTCATTTAGCTCCCCTTGTAGCGATCCACATTGCCTATGGATAGGATGGCTATTTGATATCTGCATGCTCACAGTTATGAGCTGTGCAGGCTGTGTTTTTGCCAGCGTTTCATAACCAGCTTCTCGAGTTGGCGGAGGAACCTGGTGTGGAACGCTTCATGGTTACTCATCGGCACGACAAGGATGGTATGTAAGCCCGCAAGATTTCCGCCGAAGACATCGGTGAATATCTGGTCACCGACGACAACCGTCTCGTCGCCATGGGTCCCGAGGACTTCCATCGCGCGCTTGAAGGCTCCTTTTCGAGGTTTGGCAGCTCTGGCTACAAGCGGGAGTCTTACTTGAGCGGCTACTCCTGCCACGCGTTGCTTCCAGTTATTAGAGAGGATACAAGCTTTGAATCCCCCTGCCTCGACTTTTTGGAGCCACACTTTTAGCTCTTCGGTGGCGACCGAGCTATTCCGGGCAATGATAGTGTTGTCGAGATCGAGGATGATTCCTTTGATCCCGTCTTGCTTTAACTCTTCTAGGTCTATATCGAAAATCGAATCATAGTAATGATCTGGGAATAGCTTTGCCAACACTGATTACCTCACTGCTTATTATTTTAATCTATCGCTCGTCTAAGGATTGCGAACTCTGGCCACGGCTCTGGCGAAGGTATGCCTACCTTAAACCCGGCATGTGAGACTTCAACAGGACCGCCTTTTTTACCTTCTTGCACGGTGAACATTTCGGGTATCCGATAATCCCTCATCAGGTTGTCCGGGCCTAACACTTCGATTGGTTCGGCTATCCTGAGCCTGTTCCTGACCGAGACGATCACCAGACCGTTCTTCTTATCGTACCCTTCAACCACCCCGACAAAATCATGTGACTTCTCATAGCGCGCGCAATCGAGCATCTCTTCCCCTTTTTCGCCGAGGAAGAAGCCGGTTGAGTACTGGCGGTGGCTAACCTTTTGGATTTCTTCGAACCATTCTGGGTCAGGACTATAATTATCTGGGTTATCGAAGTAGCGGTCAACGGCTTTTCGGTATATTTTTGTTATTGCAGCGACGTAGTGGGTGGTCTTCATCCTGCCTTCGATCTTTAGGCTGGTGAGGCCGCATTGCATTAGTTCGGGGATATGCTCTATGAGCGCCAAGTCTTTCGAGTTGAAGAAATAGGTACCTCTTTCATCCTCTTGAATCTCGTGGTACTGCCCTGGGCGCTTCTCCTCTACCAGGTGATATTTCCAGCGGCAGGAGTGAGCGCAGTCGCCGCGATTGCCATCCCGGTCGGCGAGGAACTTGCTCATCAGACATCTGCCGGAGTAGGAAATACACATGGCTCCGTGGATGAATGCCTCGGTTTCGATGGCGGCGTTTTTTGATATCTCGGCCATCTCGGGGGCGGTTAGCTCACGTGCCAGGATGACTCTTGATGCACCCTGGGATGCCCAGAAACCTGCGGCGGCGGTGTTGGTAACGTTCGCCTGAGTGCTGATGTGGATGCGTAAATCCGGAGCCACGGTTTTAACAGTGCTTAAAATACCGGGATCAGCAACGATCACCGCATCGACGCGGGCATCCGCGAGATCGCTGATATAGTGCGAAAGCTTTATGAAATCGCTGTTTCTTGCAAATATGTTAAGCGTTACGTAGAGCTTTTTCCCCGCGCTATGGGCTCTTTCAACGGCTTTTTTTATGTCGTCGATAGAGAAATTGCTGGCTTTTGCGCGGAGGCTGAAGCTATGCCCCCCTATATAGACGGCATCGGCGCCGTAGGCTATGGCGTATTCTAGCCGCTCCATGTTCCCGGCCGGGGATAGGATCTCCGGCTTTTTCAATTAAATCACCCCAGAAACTATTAGTAATTATGAAAACTAGCAGCCGAGGCTTGAGGCCTCGGCTGAATTCTTAAATCTATGGTTCAATGCCTGTTTATATCGCAAAACTTAAACGAGAACGTTCTGTACCATCTTCACCTCAGGAACCATTTCCTTTAGTGTCTGTTCTACGTAATGCGTTAATGTCATCTGCGACATCGGACATCCGGCGCAGGAACCAAGTAACCTTACTTGAACGACACCATCGTCGGTAATGTTAACGAGTTCGATGTCGCCACCGTCCGCCTGAAGTCCCGGCTTTATCTTCTCAAGCGCAGCCTCTACTCTTTCACGCAATTCTTTCACCTCCCGGAGAGTTCTTCACCTTATCCTACCATATAGGGTGCAAATATAACAGAAGACTGAAGTCAAAAGAACAGTATGCGGTAGGCAGTAAGCAGTAGGCAGAATAAAACCATCTACCTGAGAACAGTGAAGCTACGCCTAGACGCTAGTAAGTTACAATCATGCGTGCTGCGCCCGAGATTCTTCGCTATCGCTCAGAATGACATATAGATTTGGGTGCGAATATTACTATTGCCGTGATTAATTGTTATACTAGGCCGTAAGCATCGCTTGCTCTGCTACTGGCAAAATATAAATCTAGCAAAATAAGCTTATTTATGGCAATCTGTTTATGGTAGCAGTAGATTAATGGCTGTGCTAATGCAGCAAAAATCGGAGCATTTGGAGGCGCAATAACTTGGGATTTATCTTGAGACACAAGATATTGGCTTCAATTTTCACATTATTGGTCGGGGTGGCGGTGGTGGCCGGCACGTTTGTGTACGAATCAGTCCGCGATCTCCCCGATATAGGCGATGTCAAAGGCATTATTAAGAACCAGACCACCTATGTTTATGCGGCCGATGGAACGGTCATAACCAGGCTTTTCCATGAAAACCGGACGATAGTGCCGCTTAAGCAGACCTCCACCATCTTGCAGAAAGCCGTTATCTCGGTTGAAGATCAGCGTTTTTATGAGCATAAAGGCATTGATTACGTTCGAATAATCGGTGCGTTAGTGCGGGACGTTAAGAATCGTGAGGCTGCACAGGGCGCTTCTACCATCACGCAACAATATGTTAAAAATGCCTACTTTAGTCCCGAAAAGACGGTTCAAAGAAAGATCCGGGAGGCTTTTTTAGCGACGGCGCTTGAGCGGAATTATTCCAAAGAGCAAATCCTCGAGAAATATCTAAATACCATTTATTTTGGAAACGGCGCGTATGGTGTTGAGGCGGCCAGCGAGTCGTATTTCGGTATTCCGGCCACCAAGCTGAATGTTGAACAAAGCGCGCTCCTTGCCGGGATGGTCAGGAGCCCGTCGGGATGTAACCCGTACAAATACCCGGATCAGGCGCTAAAGAGACGCAACATGATAATCGACTTGATGGCTGAGCAGGGATATATATCAACGGCAGAGGCCAAGGTGGCTAAGGGGCGCCTCATGGCGGTAGTCCCGAAAAAACAAAGTTACGTTGGGATTGCGCCGTATTATGCGGATTGGCTTATCAGAAATGCGCTGGATAAGACCGGCTTTAACGAGAAAGATGTCTACTCTCAGGGGCTGAAGATATATACGACGCTCGATCCGAAGATGCAGGAGAGCGCGGAGCTTGCCTGGAAGAAGTATTTGCCTAGCCCGCGAGATCCCGACGTCTCGCTTGTAGCTATCGATCCGAAAACTGGAGCGGTTAAGGCGATGATCGGCGGCAAGGACTATAATAAGCAGAAGCTCAACATCGCCACCCAAGGGCCGAGACAACCCGGGTCGGCGTTTAAACCGTTTACATTGACAGCGGCGCTTATGAGCGGCATATCGCCTGATGACGGGTTTAACGCGTCCTCGCCGCAGACGTTTAAGATTCCGGGAAACAGGCCGTGGACTGTTCATAACTCGTCGGGCGAATCAGGTGCTGGGTCTATGAGCCTGCGTAGGGGAACCGCCTGGTCGGTGAATGTGGTTTATGCGGGACTTGTTGCAAAGATCGGCGTCGATAAAGTCATTGATGCGGCCAGATTGCTCGGTATTACAGCCGACCTGAATGCAAACCCGGCGATTACATTAGGGGGACTCAAGATAGGTGTGACGCCTTTTGAAATGGCGTCCGCATATTCGACCTTTGCAAATAATGGACAGCATAACGAGCCCTATGGTGTCGAGAGAATCGACCTGCCGAACGGCCAGACGGTATATAAACACAAGGTTGAGCCCAGACAGGTAATCGATGCCGCTGTGGCATACCTGGTAACCGATGTTCTACGGGGAGTAATCAGTGGAGGAACCGGCACCCGGGCCAGGATCGGGAGACCGGCGGCTGGAAAAACCGGCACTACACAAAATTATTGCGACGCCTGGTTCTGCGGATATACCCCGGATTTAGCTGCAGCGGTTTGGGTCGGTTATAAGGATAGCATGAAACCGATGCGAAACGTCCATGGGATTAAGGTTGTGGGCGGGAAGTTCCCGGCGCAGATTTGGTCGGCGTTTATGAAGCGGGCGCTCAAGAATGTTCCCGAGCATGACTTCGCGGATGCACCGCGAGGAAGCCTGACCTATATTTCACTGTGCGATGAATCGAACATGGTGGCCGGTGAGTTCTGCCCGAAGGTCAGCAGGCACGTATTCGTTCGTAAATATAAGCCCAAGAACCTTAAGGCTTGCGACATTCATAAACCGATTCCGGTGCCTAATCTTATCGGGATGACACAGGCGGAAGCAATCAAGGCGCTGACAGAGCTAAAACTGGGCTCAAGCGTTGTGAGTAAGCCGTCGGATGCACCGGCAGGTCAGGTCTTTGAACAGAACCCGGTGGAGAACACCGAGGTCAAAGAAGGTACGATAGTTGAACTTTCGATTAGTAGCGGGTTGATCAATAATGAACCGCAATCGGGACAAGGAGTGACGGTTCCGAACGTTGTTGGATTTACATCGGACCAGGCGCAACACGAGCTTGAGGGAAGCGGCTTCCTGGTGACGGGCGAGTACCGTTTAAGCGAACAACCGGCAGGAACGGTGATAGGACAAAGGCCCCCTGCGGGGTATGTAACGCAGCCGGGATCGCTGATAACCTTAGTAATCAGCGGTGAGGGCAATCAGGCTACAGTCCCGAATGTTATCGGCCTAAGCGAGGCAAGGGCAAGCCAGCTGCTACAGTCGAAAGGTTTTATCGTTGTCGTCAGCAGCGATAGGAACAAGAAAAACGTTAAGAAGTTTGGACTGGGTATCGTTTCAAGCCAAAGCCCAGGGCCGAGATCGCAGGTCAATAAGGGGTCACAGGTTACGATTTATGTGACGGGGCAATGATTTAACGGTCACAGTGCGGCAAACTAAGCGTGTGCTCCCTGTACAAGGCTTGTATATGCCGGGTCGATTTTCCGGGACCACCATCCCCTATTTTCTCCCCATCAAGCTTCGTCAGAGGCATGACTTCTATTAACGAATTTGTAAGAAACAGCTCATCCATGTCAAATATATCGCCGGCCTGAATAGTTTGCTGGGATACGATATATCCATAAGATGTGGCGATATCGATGACAATGTCTCGCGTTATCCCCCGAAGAAGACCATCTTCAACCGGAGGGGTTAGTATGGTTTTGCCGGTAACCGCGAATGCGTTCGTGTATGACCCTTCGGTGATACTCCCCTTTTCGTTGACAAGAATGGCTTCATTGCAGCCGGCTTCTTCAGCTTTTTTTCTGGCTATGACCGAGGGGAGGTAGCTGGTTGATTTAAGCGTGGTCGTTATATCCGTTGAGGTGCGAAAACCGTTTAGCAGTATGGCTGACATGCCGGTTCGATACAGGTTCTCGTCGTAGCCTCGATAATGGGCTGCGGTTATAAGAACTGTCGGGGTTTGCGTACCGGGCGAGCCATTGGTGACGGTAAGGCGCACCCTAGCATCGCTTAACTTGTTGGCTATTACGGTGCTTCTACAAGCCTCTGCCAGGGTCGTTTTATCCGGCATATTAGGGTAGCCAAGCAGCTCGGCCGAGCCATATAGCCTTTCCAAATGCTGATTCAGGGCGAAGATCGTGCCGTTATACGCGCGCATGGTCTCAAAGAGGCCGTCGCCGTGGGTGAATCCACCGTCAAACACGCTTATTCTCGCATCTTCCTTATTGATGAGCTTGCCGTTTAAGTAGACGATCACTAAATCAAGTCCTCCTTTAAGCCGAGCGCATTAAATATCGCACGACCCTTGTCCAGGGTCTCCATGTATTCCTCCTCGGGGTCTGAATCGGCTACGATGCCTCCCCCGACTTGTAAATATGCCTTATCGCCTAATGCGGTTATCGTGCGAATGACGATGTTTGTGTCCATCTTGCCGTTAGTGCTGATATAGCCGATTGAGCCGGTGTAGAGATTCCTGCGATGGGGCTCGAGTTCTTCTATTATTTCCATCGCCCTGATTTTCGGTGCGCCCGTTATCGAGCCTCCGGGAAAACTCGCCCTTATTAAATCCATCATTCCGATATCGGGTCTCAGTTGCCCGGTAACGGTTGACACCAGGTGGTGAACCGCTTCGTAGCTCTCGACGACCATGACGTCTGGAACTTCGACGCTTCCAAACTCGCACACCCTGCCGAGGTCGTTTCGCTTTACATCGACAATCATAACATGCTCGGCTGAGTCTTTCTCGCTTGCCAGCAACTCGTTGACCGCCGCTTTGTCTTTGCTGATATCTTTGTAACGCGGCCTAGTGCCCTTGATAGGCCTGGTTTCGACATAACGATCGTTGACAAACATAAAGCGCTCCGGCGACGAGCTGAGAATCGAGAAGTCGCCGTATCCCAGGTACGCCGCAAACGGGGCCGGGTTTGCTTCTCGGAGCAGTTTATAGAGTGTGTAGTGGTCGACATATAAATCGGCGGTGAACCTTTGCGCCAGGTTTACTTGAAAAATATCGCCGGCGCTAATATATTCTTTTGCTTTATCGATCGCTTGTTTATATTGTTCTCGCGTGAAGTTGGATGACAGATTTGCGGCAACGCCGTGGTTTTCTTTATGTAATGCCGCCGTGGTAACGCTATTGCCTGCAGCGTTCTGTGACTCATCCCGTAGCTTGGTCGTCTTGTCGATAAGCAGATCGAGACTCGATTGTGCCTTGGCGAGAGATTCCGTGTCGTCGGCAGGAATATAGGCGATTGCATAGGTTTTCTTGTCGAGATGGTCTATGATTATAGCTTCCGTATAAAATCCGAGATAGATGTCGGGGATATTTTGGTCGTCTTCAGCGATGTCGGGAATCCGTTCTATCCGTCTGTTTAAGTCATAGCCGAAGTAGCCGACCGCACCGCCGGTAAATGGCAACCAGGAGAACTCGCCCGGCTCTAGCGTTCCGAACGACCTGAGTACCTCATCAACCGCCGTGAGTGGATCGGATGTGGTGATAGGTATAGTATGGCCGGCTTTGTTGACAATGGTTATTGAGCCTTTAGACTGGAGCGATATGGTTGGGTTGCTGCCTAAAATAGAGTACCTGCCATAGCGGTCCATGAGCAGTGGGCTCTCCAGGAGGAACGGCATGTGGTCGTTCAGAAACCCTTGCAGGGCTTCGGATGGGTCTTCTATATGGCGTAGTTCTTTGACGAGTAGTGTTGCTTCGCTTGTCATAGTCTCTCCCGTTGGTTACCCGGTAAACGACAAAGAAAAAGCGGACACCCATCGGCTGGGTGTCCGCTTTTTAAGGGACTAACATACCAATTATTATTCAATCCTATATACTTACGTTTACCTTAATTTTCAAGCTATTGCAAGAGAAGATACAAATATTTGTTAGCGAATTATTTTTGAAAGGCCGAGTTCGATGATGTCTTCGGCGCCGAATGCCTTCAGTTTTGGGATGAGGATATTTACGTTTGATTTTTCGACAACGGTTTCAATAGCAAAGAAATCGGAGTTATAGAGTTTGGATACCGTCGGTTTTTTGAGCGCCGGCAAGACCGCAACGATATCTTCAAGTTTATCCTCCGGGACATTCATGCTTATGAGGACTTTGCCGCGGGCTTCTATAACGCCGAGTAGGAGCGTCTTTATCTCGTCTATCGCCTGCCGTTTCTCGGGATTAGCCCAGGCCTGCTTGTTGGCCATAAGGCGGGTTGTCGACTCCAAAACGGTATCGATAATACGAAGACGGTTTCTTCGCAGGGTCGAGCCGGTTTCGGTGAGGTCGACGACGACATCTACAAGCTCCGGCACTTTCGCCTCTGTCGCGCCGTAGGAGAATGAGATTTTTACAGGTATACCAAGCTTTTCAAAATACTTTCGGGTTACATTTGGAAGTTCGGTGCTTACACGGCTTCCGACGGGTATATCCTAGATC
>NZ_JBTSLF010000072.1:0-13828 GCF_054640775.1 Candidatus Aquicultor sp.
CTTGCAGCAGGTCTCGCTTGCCACCGAAGAGCTCTCCGTCAGCCAGGCAAGTGTTGCCGATACCGCGACGGCGCAGGGCCAGGGCTCGGTCGTGCAAAAACTTCTGCTTCATGCACCGGGTGGCGACGGCATCACGGTGAACGCCGCCACGGTCACCGTTTCGAGTCTTGAAGCCTCAAACGTCTCGCTGCTCACCCTCGGCCATGATATAAACGGCAACGGCGTTATCGATACCGGTGAGACGCTCGCCCAGACGACGAGCGCAGCGGGAGTGGCCGGCTTTACCGGCTTTAATCTGCCCATTTCCCCGAGCACGACCGAGACGGTGCTCGTGAAAGTGGAACTCTCGGCTTCGGCGGTGGTGGGCCACAGCGTTCAGACGTCTCTTACGAGCGGCGACATCGGGGTCGCAGGCCCTGATACGGCCGCCTCCTTTGGCACCATCGCCGGCGCGTTGATGACGATTAGCGATTTTCCCGATGTGGTCGCGCTTTCTACCGCCTCGCTTGGCGCGGGCTCGCTCGCCCGGGCCCAGGCGGATGCGCCGATGCAGCAGATCGATCTCTCTTTGGGGGCCGGCTATGACGCGGCCACCGTTGACACCATAACCGTGAGCAAAGTGGGCAGTGCCCCCGACACCGATGTGGCCCAGGTAAAACTGTGGCAAGACACCGGCAACGGCTCCTTTGGGGCGGAAGACACGCTTCTTGGGGGCGGTACCTTCAGCGCGGGCTCGATCACCTTTGGCGCGCTGAACGCGGCGGTCACGCAAACGGGCCCGCGGCGCCTCTTTGTCAGCTACTCGATTAGCGCAACCGCCGGGGTGGGCGATACGCTGGGCTCAAGTGTGAGCGGGGCGCTCGCGCTTTCTCCCGATACGGTCGACACGAGCGGGGCCGCCCCTTCCGCCTTGCAGCAGGTCTCGCTTGCCACCGAAGAGCTCTCCGTCAGCCAGGCAAGTGTTGCCGATACCGCGACGGCGCAGGGCCAGGGCTCGGTCGTGCAAAAACTTCTGCTTCATGCACCGGGTGGCGACAATATAATACTAAGCGGAGCGAACATAGGGGTCGCGACGACCCCCGGGTCGAACGTGTCCTTGGTCAAACTTGCCCACGACATAAACCATAATGATGTAATAGATACCGGCGAGACCTTTGCCTCAACAATGACCGCCGTGGGAACAGCAAGCTTCAGTGGTCTTAATATGACCATCGCCTCAAACACCACCGAGACGGTACTTGTTGGCGTTGATCTATCCTATTCAGCGACGCCTGGAGCAACGGTGATAACAAGCTTGAACTCTGCTTCAGGCGGCATACAGGTCGCTGATCCAGATAAGGTGGCTGGTTTTGGTATTATCTCTGGTGCCACCGTCAGCATCAACGATTTTGCCGACACTATCGCACTGCGGACAACAACACCTGCGACAGGACCTGTCTCCCGCGCCTCGCAGGACAACCTTATCGAACGGATTGATCTGTCCTTCGATAATCCGAACTACGACGCGGCAACCTTAAACAGTATTACCATCCATAGAACAGGTACGGGCGTAGATTCAGATGTCTCACAAGTCAAACTGTGGTTAGACGATAACCAAAACGGAAGCCTTGACACCACCGATACTTCACTTGGATCGGGCACCTTTACAGGCACTAATATTACATTCTCCTCACTCAATGTGGCCGTCGGTCAGGGACAGCCAAAGAGACTCTTAGTCACCTATTCTATCGCATCTACGGCGACAACCGGGGCAACGCTCGGCGCTGATGTCACCGCGGCCGGAGCTGTTCCATTCGACACAGTGAGTCTCATCGCTCCGACGGCATCGAATCTGCAGCAGGTCGGTTATTCCGCAGATACGTTGACCGTTTCTGGATCGAGCATCTCTAATACAACAACAGCCCAAGGCACAGCCGATGTGACGGGACAAAAAATCTTATTACATGCAAGCCCAGGCGATGACATAACCGTTACCGCATTTAACGTTGGGGTCGCGACGACCCCCGGGTCGAACGTGTCCTTGGTCAAACTTGCCCACGACATAAACCATAATGATGTAATAGATACCGGCGAGACGTTTGCCTCGACCATGACCGCTGGTGGAGTGGCGCAATTCACTACAAACTTTAAGGTAGCGTCCAACACCACAGAAACGGTACTTGTCGGCTTTGATATATCATACCTGGCAGGCGTTAATGCAACCATTCAGTCAAGTATTGCTTATGCCCCGGATGCGTCGAGTGGTGTGGTTGTTGCGAACCCGGATCAGACGAACGTCTTTGGCTCCTTTACCGGATCAACGATCACCGTCTCAGATTATATGGATGTAATATCGCTTCAGACGTCATCACCCGGAACGGCAACCGTCGCTAGGGCATCGTCAGATAATCTCATTGAGACTATTGATCTCTCCCTTGGGGCGAATTACGATGCGGCAACACTGAATAGCATTACGGTTAGCAGAACAGGAACAGGTGCTGATACGGATGTCTCACAGGTCAAACTGTGGCTTGACAGCAACAACGACACCACCCTTACCGCGGCGGACGCTACGATCGCAACAGGGATCTTCAGCGGTGGAGCGCTGACATTAAATCCAAGTGTAAGTGTGGTCCAAGGGACGCCAAAGCGACTCTTTGTAACGTATTCGATTACATCTGCGGCAACACCGCAGGCAACCCTTGGTGCTGACATAACAGCAGCGGGGGCAATGGCTCCTGATACGGTCAATCGTATCCAACCCACAGCATCGAATCTGCAGCAGATTAGTTATTCCTCCGAATACCTACAGGTAAGCGGCGGCAGCATCCCCGCCACCACTTCCGCACAGGGGTCGCTGGATGTTGTAGGTCAAAAAATCTTGCTTCATGCACCTAATGGCGATGGCGTGACGGTGACCGCTGCAAATGTTACGATTACGACACCGCTCTCTTCGAACATTCTGTTAGTAAAGCTTGCCCATGATACAAACGGCAACAATAGAATTGATACCGGAGAGACGATAGGTTCGACTACAACCGCCGCAGGAATGGCCCAGTTCTCAAATCTCGCGCTGAATATTACACCAAATACCACCGAGACCCTGCTTGTCGGCTATAATCTCTCCTACTCGGCTGGTATTGGTCAAACCATACAAAGCACAATAAGCTTCATATCAAACGGCGTGCAGGTCGACCAACCGGATCATGTCGACGATTTTGGAATAATATACGGAGCACTAGTTACGATATCGGATGCCCCGGATGTCATATCACTCAGGACATCATCCCCGGCAACGGCAACGGTCTCTCGCTCCTCGCAGGATAACGTGATGCAGGCGATCAATCTCTCGCTCGATAGTCTTAACTACGATGCGGCAACGCTCTCGACCGTTACGGTCCAGAGAACAGGTGGTGCCGATTCGGATGTCTCCCAAGTTAAACTATGGCTCGATAGCAACAATGACGCCACTCTCACCGCAGCGGATACACAAATCGGCACCGGCACCCTTAGCGGGGGTTCCATCACCTTCCCTGTCTCGATAGGAGTAGCTCAGGGACAAACGAAGCGGTTGTTCGTAACCTACTCGATATCGCCGACCGCAAATATCGGTGCGATGCTCGGGTCGAATATAACAACGGCGACCGCAGTAAGCCCGGATGGGGTAGCCCTCATTCCGCCGACCGCGTCAAATAGCCAACAGGTAATCTACGCCACCGAGACGCTACAGGTATCGCATAGCTCAGTGGCTACGGCGACCGTCGAGCAAGGAAGCACCAATGTACTGGCTGAAAAGATCAACTTGCATGATCCGGCCGGCGGTGACGGCGTAAATGTCAATACGATTACGCTACGGCAAAATGGCAGCGCGCCGCCGAGCGATATCACATTGGTTAAACTTTTCGTGGATAGCAACAATAACGGATTATTCGAACCGGCGCTAGACACCGAAACCATGTCATCACCTCTAACAGGGCAAAGCGTGACGTTCTCTAACCTGAATATCGCAGTCTCGGTTGATTCGACCAAGACGGTCTTCGCGGTGTTTAACCTATCGACTACGGCGTCTATCAATAAAACACTGCAGAGCAATATCGTATATAACCCGGATATGGCCTTAAGCGATATCAAAGTCGATAGCCCTGATCTCGTCGGCGATTTCGGAGCGCTCAACGGAACCACGATAACGGTAAGTGATAAAGCCGATACCTTAAACGTAACCCAGCTGCCTGTTAGCAGCGGACAAATATCGAGGGCATCGAACAACAACCTCATCCAAACGTTCGACCTCTCTGTTGACAACGACTCGTCAACAGTGAGCCAGATAACGCTCTCAAAAGCCTCGACAACGACACCGCAGGCAAGTTTTGCAACCGACATCAAATCCGGTGGAATCAAGCTGTGGCTGGAAAGTAACGGGGATAGCACCTTTACCGCAACGGGTGATACATTAATAGCCACCGCTACCGTTGCGAGTGAGCAGGCAGTCTTTAGCAATCTTTCCAATTACCTGGATGTAAAAGATCCGGCGCATAAGCGGCTTTATGTCACCATGGATATCTCCCCCACCGCACAGACGGGGGTCAATATCGGAACCAGCCTTGATACGACTTCATCGGTCGTCATCTCAAGTCCGGATACGGTCTCGGCGGCAGCTCCGCTGGTATCGACACTCAGGATGATCGGCTACTCGAGAGATAAGCTCACCGTCTCAAATATTTCGCTGCCCAACATCGACGCGCAGCAAAGTACAACGAATACTCCGGGCCAAGAGCTTGCGCTTCATGCAGACCCGGGAGACGGTGTGAGTCTTACCGGTATCAACGTCGCCCTTACAGGGGTGCAGGATTCCGATATTAACGCGGTCAAACTCATCTGGGATAAAAACAGCAACGGTGTCTATGACTCGTCTACCGATACGGTACTGGTCTCGACCAGTACATCCTCGGGGATGATGGCCCGGTTTACCATACCGGGCGGATTGTTCATCAACCCCGATAGTACAGAGACGGTGCTCGTGGCATATGATATCTCGGTAACGGCCAAAGTGGGCGCTATTATCAACAGTAACGCTATTTATAGTACCGATACCGCGCAAAGCGGCGTACAGGTGGCCGACCCTGACTACACCAACAGTTTCGGCAACCTCTCTGGCGCATCGATAAGGATTACGGACTTGCCTGATACGCTTGTGGTGAAGCAGACGCCGGTTGATGGCGGTAACGTGGTCGTCGGCACATCCAACCATGTCATGCAAGTGCTCGATATCTCTGTCCCGCAGGATATGGTCACACTCACAACGCTATCGGTCAATCTAGCTGGTACGGCAACCAGTAGTGACACCGCGGCTAACGGAGTTAAGCTCTGGTACGATGCGGATAATAGTAACTCGATCACCCTGGCGGACTGGCAGCTTTCAAGCTCGAAGACCTTTATCGGTGGAAGAGTTACCTTCGACAACATCAAGCTTGCACCGATTTCGCCTTCGTCGCCGAAGAAGTTGCTCGTGACGTACTCGATTTCGAGTACTGCGAATATCGGTGTGACCATCGGCGCCTCGGTCGATTCGACGAGTAGCGTCGGCGTAGCCCCGCCGGATATCGTCTCATTGCAGTCGTTATCCGGACCGGTCCCATCGCTTGCGAGCGTGCTGCATACGATTGCACCATCATCGCCAAACGCGCCGACCGGATTGGTGGTAACGGCGGGTGCCAATAGACAATATACGCTCGACTGGAATACGAATCCGGCCAGCGAACATGTTGCCGAGTATGATATATACAGATCCGATAGTGAAACCGGCAGCTATAGCCCAGTGGGTACGACCACGCCGACCCAACCGCATTTCGTAAACGTGGTGCCGGCCGCGGCCGATTACTGGTACAAGGTCTCGGCGAAAAACGTGACCGGTGAGAGCGTAAAGAGCGCAGGAGCGACTGCGACCAAGGTCGATGTTACCGTAACGATCGACACAACGGGCACGACTACCACAATTGAAAGTGCGAATGCAGCCGTAAAACTTATAATACCGCCAAGCTCAACCTACCTGGGTAAAACATTCACCATTCGCAGTGCGCCAAAACCGTCTGGTGTCAAAGTGGTAAGCAGGTTCTATTACGACTTTTCAACGACTGCGACCCAGCCGTTCAACCCGGCGCTCATGCTCGTGCTCCGGTGCGACAGCTCGCTTACCAGCATGAAGGATATCGCGATTTACCATTACACGAGTCTCGGCAAGTGGGAGCAGGCCGATGGCGGTCGGTACTTCTTCAGCGCCGATAGCACTGTAGCGGTCTCCAACATGACTGCCTCTGATATTGGATATACCAATATCACCAGCTTCTCAGGATATGCCGCCGCTCAGGTATTCTTCGGTGGATATAATTATCCCCTGCAATATACCGATACGGCAACAGCGGGACCGCACGGCAACTATACCAGCACGACTAACAAATGCAAAGAATGTCATGCGGTGCACCTGGCAACCGGCACATATGACCTGAGCAGGGTTAACGCTAGAAACGATACCTGTGATTTCTGCCACGGGATCGGCGGTGTTGCGAGTAAGCAGGTCATCCTCGACCAAAACGGCCACGGTGCGGACCCAGGCCAGGCCGAAGTGGTGGCGCCGGGCGATACCGATATACCGTATAGTAAAAACGCCAAGTCCTGGGGATGCCTTGAGTGCCACTCAGCGCACGATAAGCAGATAACTCAACTGGCGGGCTTGAGCTCGGATAAGCTGCTAAAAGCCGATCCGAATCCGCTAAAGAACAAGGACTACCTCTACTATACGCCTGTAGTTGGAGAAACAACGCAAACGATGAGCCAATGGTGCTCAACATGCCACAATGCCGACTTCGGACCGAGCACTGATTTAAAGACGGTGCGCTTCGGCTCAAAGACGGGTCGGGTTGCCGGTCACAGCTCATCCTCACAGGGCTCGACCACTACGCCTGACGGCTATGCTGACGTAAAATTTAACGGTACCGGGCCTACTTGTAAGCAATGCCACCCGGCGGATGGACGTATAGGCGCGAGCGAGTTCCCGCACTCATCAGGCTCAGTGCCCGGCATGGTTAGGTCAGGCACCACACAGCGCGGGATGGATGGCGTTTGTACGAGTTGCCATAATACGGTGACCCTACCATAGCTAGATAGGCACACAGTCCCTAAAACTTTTAACCCCTTTATTCTTATCCTCTGCTTGCTTCGGGATGCGGTTTGAATGCGCCCGTACGGTGTAGTTTGCACGGCTTGTAAAATAGGTCATTAACTGGTATATTACTTAAGATTCAAGCTTTAATGTGAGAACCCTCAAAACCGGGAACCAAGCAATTACTTAGTGTGTAATTCCGGCGGTAGCAGTCGTCTCAGAACATATACAGAACAGGCCGGTGAGCATCAGTGACGAGCGCCTTTGCTAAGCCACCCAAACGCCTATTTGATAGATGGTTAGTAGTAAAATATGTAGGACTCTTTCTGCTTATTGCTGCAGCGATAGGGGCGGCATATTACGGCCTTGGCACTCGCCCACATACTGCCCCAACCCCACAGCTAAAAGAAGAATCATATAAAGCATACCGAAACGGTGATTTCAGGGGCGCCATTGCGCGGCTGAACACCTACTTAAAGAAAAACGGCAACGACCAAGAAGCCCGAAACGTCCTCATAACAAGCTACGCCCAGGTCGGAAATCTCGAGGCAGCGTTTAAAGAAACCGAGAACCTGATAAAAGCAAAGCCAAACGATGCCGGAACCCTCTATCGCGCCGGTCAACTATCGAACCAGCTCGGCCGATCAGCCAACGCCATAGCCTACTTCAAACGCGCGGCAACGATAAACCCGAGTGCCGTGCAATTCCATTACCAATTAGCGGAAACCTACACACACCAGAAGAGCTACGAGCACGCTTTGGCACAGTGGCAGATCGTCCTCGAGGACTTACCAACCGAACCCACCCTGCGGCGTCTCGCCTACGAAAAAGTCGGTGACATCTATAACGAGCTGGATGAGCCCGGCAAGGCCAAGAGGGCGTATAGCAAGGCGGCGGGCATAAAATCGGACACGCCAAGCCTCAAGAAGCAGTCGAAGGCAAGGCGGTAAATCATGCAATGGCTGAGGGGAGCCTATCAGACAACTAAGAAATCCAAGATGAAGGTTTTCATGCCGTTCATACTGGCCGCGATTCTTGTCCTTATCCTTAAGACAACGGGCCTCGCGTATAAAACTGACGGGCGCATAGTGTATGGTGTATCGGGCAATAATACGCCCCAGGCCCGCTTCTGGAATCAGGAGACTTCATCTACGGGAACTGCTACAAATACTTCAGTAACCGGAACCGTTTCGGCGGTTACCAGCGCCAACAGCTCGCTCGGAAGCGACACGGGGGGCGCCACCGTAACGATAGACGCCACACCGCCGGGCCAGGCAACGGGGTTCCTCGCAAGCGATGGCGAAGACAGGCAATCCAGCCTCACCTGGAGCAACCCGAGCGATCCGGATTTCTTAGGGATACGAATCGTGCGCCGGTCCGACGGCACCTATCCGACGGGGCCGAGCGATCCATCCGCCCAACAGGTATGGGAAGATACCGCCGCCCCCATCGCCACGACCTATACCGATATAGGACCGCTCTCCAACGGCACGGCGTATCGGTACGCGGTTTTTACGCGCGACGTCGTCGGCAACTGGAATACAACGGTTACCGCCGGGGTGAGCGCCGATACGGGAACGCCCGGTCCGACGATCACGGTATCCAATTCAACTGAAGCGGCCGACGCCATTTTCCAGGGGCAAACCGATATCGTCATGCAGAAGCTGGGCTTTCGGACCGATTACTCAACAGCCCAGGTGACCTCGATCAAGGTGAACCGCACCGGTACTGGGGTCGATTCCGATGTCGCCAGGGTCAGAATATTTACCGATTTGAACGGTAACGGTGCGATCGATGGGGCCGACGCCCAGGTAGGAAACGGTACGTTTTCAGGGGGCACGGTGACGCTGGCGATCTCCCCCCTAACCGTCGACACTTCACCATCATATCTGCTTGTAGTCTATGACATCTCTAATGCATCAAATACCCACGTAACAGCGGGCTCCAACATCGCCGATCAAAGTTATATCGGTGCGACCGGCGCGTACCAGGTTGCGAGTTTTACCGACTATGGCTCGAATGCGTTGCTTACGATCAACAACAATACGGTAAACGTCACAAGCGTCCCGGTGGCGAGTCTGGGTCACCGCGGGCATGCTAAAACCATCATGCAGAAACTCGGCATTTTTACTGATTACGGCACCGTCGATTTAACGAATATACAGGTCGAAAAAGTTGGAACGATGCCGGATAGTACCATTACGGCCGTTAAGATATATACCGATTTGAACGGTAACGGTGCGATCGATGGGGCCGACGCCGTCGTAGGCAGTACGACGTTCAGCAGCGGACATGCCGATATCTCCCTGTCTGCACCACCGGTCATCACGATCACGCCGAGCTACTTCCTGGTAGTGTTTGCTGTTAGCAATACCGCCGCCGTTGGAGATACCATAGGGTCGAGGATTGCCGATGAATCATACCTTACCGTTTTATCTCCAGACGTGGTTGCACCCTTCACGAACTATAACTCGAATTTATTGACCATAACCCTGTCGGCCGAACCGCTTACTGTCACACATACCCCACCATCCGATTTTAGCGCCGACCAGGGCTCACAGAACCAGCTGCTCGATACAGTGAACCTGAGCGCCCCCGGCGGGGACGGAATCATCAACAACGGCCTTACTATCAATAAGACCGGTTCCGCGTTAGATTCCGATATTTCCACACTTCGGCTTATAAAAGACACCAACGGGAACCAAATATTTGAGCCGGGGACAGACGCAGAGTTCGCATCGACTACCTTAGCGGGTGGTATAGCCGATTTCTCGCTCTCACTTGAAGTGTTACCTGAAACCACGGAAACGGTGTTCGTGGTAGCAAACCTGATACATACCGCGAGCATCGGCACTACGGTCCGGCCAAGCATAACCGGCACGACCTCCTTGGATGTGTGTGAGCCCGATACTATCACTGCATTTGGCCCGCTGGATGGAGCCACCCTAACTATATTGGATAAGCCGGATACGCTCGATATCTCCCAATCCGATGTAGATGGTGGTAAGTTTCCCGCCGGAACAAGCGATCACGTCGTCCAAATCCTAGATCTGTCCAATATAGAAGATGCCGTCAATCTAACATCCCTGGCAGTTAAACGCACGGGAACGGCAACGGACAGCGACACAGCGGCTAACAGCATCAAGCTCTGGTATGATGCAGACGATAGCGGCTCGCTCAATCCCGGCGACCAGCAACTCTCGACCGCAAAGACGTTCTCGAACGGAACGGTCGCATTCGACGCCATAAGCCCGGATACTGTCTCGCCATCGGCGTCCAAAAAGCTGCTCGTGACCTATTCGCTGCGAAGCGATGCCGGGGTTGAGCGTACCATCGGCGCTTCCATCGAGAGCACTTCGAGTGCGGTAATGGGTTCGCCCGATAAGGTATCGCTCTCGGAGACACCCCTTTCAAGCATACTGCATACGATTACTCCCATCCCACCGACCATACCGAGCGGCCTGCGGATTGCCGCTAGAAGTAATAACAAGTTCAGGCTTAATTGGAACGATAACCCCGCCAACGAATACACAACGCACTATGACATCTACAGGTCAGACTCAGTAAATGGGCCATTTACCCTGGCAGGGTCAAGCAACGGAAGCAGAAACACATATATAGATACCGTGCCGTCGCCCGGGAACTACTGGTATAAAGTCTCGGCGGTAAACGATACCGGTGAAAGCCTGAAAGGCTCATCAGAGGTCGCGGAAAGCGTTGGTGCAGACGATAAAGGGAGTTCGGACAGCACAACGACCATCGAGAGCGCGGACTCCGCCATCAAGCTGATCATACCGCCGGATCCAGGATATACCGGCGAGACCTTCACGATAACGAGCGCCGCAAACCCCCCGGCCCCGGGCATTCAGCTTGTCAGCAAGTACTTCTTTGAATTTCAAACAAATGTGGCCGAGCCGTTTCCCCAACCGCTGACCTTGATTTTCAAGTGCACAAGGCTTGTCGACCGCTCCGATGTCATCTATCACTACAACGACACCAATGGCAAATGGGAGCCGGTTACCGGCGGTCAGTATATCTACGACGATAACGATCCATATACCATCGGATATACCAATATAACTCATTTTTCCGGTTATGGCGCCGGAGCAGCCGCTTTCGGTGGGTACAACGACCCCCTGCAATATACCGATACGACAACACCGGGTCCGCACGGCGGCTATACCGATACCACCAACAAGTGCCAAGAATGCCATGCGGTTCACATAGCAACCGGAACATACCGGCTTACAAGGGCTAACGTACGCAGTGAGGCGTGTGCCTTCTGCCATGGGGACGGCGGCATATCGATCAGACATATCGTGCTCGACGAGCACGGCCACGGGGTGAGCACCGACCAGGCGGAAGGAATGATAACCGCCCCCGACGATACCGACCCGCCGTATACTAAAAACGCCAAACTCTGGGGATGCCTCGAGTGTCACTCGGTGCACGGTAATCAGACGATTAAACTATCGGATCTTTCGTATGATAGACTGCTAAAATCCGACCCAAACCCGGCGAAAAACAATAACTATCTTCATTACACGCCGGTAGTCGGAGAGTCCACGCAAACTGTGAGTCAATGGTGCTCTACCTGCCATAACGCCAACTTCGGGTCGAGCGCCGAACTAAAGACGGTACCAAAAGGGGCAATAACCGGTAACGTTGCGGGACACAGCTCATCGGCCGGGGGATCGACTAACACGCCGGACGGTTTTGCCGACGTAAAGTATGATGGAAACGGACCGACCTGCCGGCAATGCCACACGGCGGACGGAGGAAGCGGCACGAGTGAATTCCCCCACTCCTCGGGTTCATCCCCCGCCTTGCTTAAAGCAGGCACCACAGAGCGCGGAATCGATAACGCCTGCACCGGGTGCCACAATACCGCATCAATGCCGTAAGCATGCCTTGCGTGTGCCCTAAGTCCCCACCAGGGTCGATACAAACTTACCGGCTACCTGTAATAGCTTTGACCTTGAAGTTGATCGCGTCGATATGGCACATCATGCAAAACTCGACCTTATGACAATCAGCGCAAGGCTCTGCCCGGGCCTTGAGCGCAGGGCCGTGCTCCTTCACCCAATCCTCGCCGTGCGGGAAAACGCTTGGATGACATTTCTTGCAGGTTTTCTGATTATGGCATTCCCAGCATAGCTTTTTGCCGACAAACGCCTGCAATCCATGTCCTCCTCTCGCCCAATCCGTGGGGTGAGGAATCTGGATAGTATGACACGAAGTACACGTACTCGCTATGTGACATGCCTTGCAATTGATCGAATCCGGAATATGTACCGGCGGGTAATTCGACCTGGCCATGCTCGGTGTGATTCCGCTTCCTTGAGCGTGGCATACAGAACAGTCAGCCGACGCCTTCTTTTGGTTATGACAATCAACACAGCGGCTCATCCCAAGCTTATCAAGCTTTCTTTTATTAACATGAAACATCCGCTTTGCAAAATGGCAATCGGTACAGCTATAGCCGGCCTCAAGCGGCTCCTTATGCTTGATCCTGATAGTGCCGACCTTCCCAACCGATCTCAAAATACCCTTATGGCACCGCAAGCACGCCTCATTCGTAACCTTTGCCGAGGTAACATCACCTATCAGCTTTGACTTGGCAAACACCATCTCGAGAAGCTGGAATTTCTCGATAAACACACCGCTGATGCCCGGTTCCTGATGGCATGAGAGGCAATCGGCGTTCTTGTGTATTGAGGCGGGAGACGCCTTATATGCCTGTTTCATCTCATGGCAATCCGCACAGAACTCAGGCCGTGATGCGAACTCCATCACAACCCCCAGCGAACCGATGGTCACAACGCCGAGCACCAACCCTACAATATAGCTCTTGCGAACACGACGGCGAAGTTCCTTTTCTTCAAGGGGCTTTAGCTTGTTCTTTTTCGGGCGCACGAAGATAATCGCGACGAGAATCAAGAAAATAAAAATCGCGAGGATGGCCAGGCCGATGAGTATCGGTATCTCCCTCATGTGCAGCTCGGGCTGCTTAATTACGGCCGTTATGTGTTTGATTAACTCATTCAGGTCGAGTTGTTTCACTGTTTCTTCTTCCCCATGATTTCCACATCGATGCTGTGCTTGTCATGGCACTGGTCGCAATCTTTCTTATTGTGGCACGAAAGGCACGTTCCCTCGCCGGCAATATCAACTTGCCATTTATGCAGGGGCAGCCAGCTCGGCGGGTGCGGCATCGTTATTTTATGGCAGCCCCTACAAAAACTCTCTTCTTTATGGCAGATATTACAGTCATCGGGGTTACTTTCGGCCTGCTGCCCGTGTATGTACGGCCAACCTTCCTGGTGCGGGACCGTTGAGTGGCACCGGTTGCAGTCTTTTTCATAGTGGCAGGTCTTGCAGATATAGAGGCTTCGCGAGCCGTGGGTCTTCGCCCAATTTTTGTCGTGTGAGATACCCCAATCCGTGGACGGCTTCATTCCAAGCCATACGTCGCCCTGGTGACAGGTCTCGCACCGCGACGACGCCTCTTCATCGTTATGGCAAGAGCTGCATTTCTCCATCATCGAGGCGCCGCTTTTCGCCGCCGTACCTTTATGCGCGATCTGTTGGTGGCACTCAGTGCAGGCAATGCTGGCATCGACGACCTCGGCGTGGCTCATCATCACTTTAAACTTGACCTTCAGACCCCGCCGCACATCCCCATGGCAACCC
>NZ_JBTSLF010000073.1:0-13793 GCF_054640775.1 Candidatus Aquicultor sp.
CGCCTTTACCGTACTGCTCGATCGACTCCTTGCGGCTCTTGATCTGGCGTTGGACGATGGCGATTACCTCTTCGTCGGTCAGCTCACCCTTCTTCATTATCTCGGCATTCTTGATCTCGGCATTAAGGACACGGATAGTGGAAAGCCGAATCTTCTGCTGGGGGTCGGACACCGCACCGCGCATCGCCGATTTAAGGTCTTCCTTTAAGCGATCTTTGATAGACAATTGTTAACCTCCTTTAAGAACAGCGATTAGCGAACGTCATAACGAGTACCTTATCAATTACGCCTATCGTTATCTATACATACGAGCTTGTGGCCGATAGCTTTTTCAAAACCCACGCTCTCGACCCATACCCAATCGCTACTCGCTCTTCGCTAATCGCTGCTTTTTCTAACGAAGGCATCGCATCGGGCCGAGGTGTTCTCCGCCCATAACGTGGAAGTGGACGTGGTCGACCTCTTGCCCCGCGTCGGGCCCGGTGTTTGCTATCAACCGGAAGCCCGTCTGAGCGATGCCGGTGAGGCGCGCCACATTGTCGGCGGCAAGCAGAACCCTGCCCAACAGTTCGATATCCTCCGGGGTAGTATCGGTGAGTTTTGCGATATGCTTCCTCGGGATAATAAGAACGTGCACGGGCGCTTGCGGCCGAACATCCCGAAAGGCGACCACATAATCATCCTCATACACGATATCCACCGGTATTTCCCCGGCTGCGATTTTACAGAAAATATCTTTATCCATCTGCATCCTCCTCTAAGTACAGCGATTGGCGATTGGCGATTAAAACCCCGCTCTCTCGACCCACACCTAGTCGCTACTCGCTAATCGCTAACCCACATTTCTAGACCCACTTTTCACTCGCTGCTCTTTCCGTAGAGAGCCGCTTGTTCCTGCCTTGTGATACTAACGGTTGTTATTAAACCGATTATATCATCCGGCCCTTCAAAAGAGACTCTAATATAATTGTCGCTTACACCTGATAAGTAATTCCCTTGCCTGCGCTCAACTAAAACGCTCAGGTCTTTGCCCACGTAATTCGCGGCAAATCGCTCGGCCAGGTTGGCGCCTCTACCCAGCAGGCTGGCCGACCTGGCATCCTTGATATCATTCGGTATCTGGTCGCTAAAACCGGCGGCGGGGGTGCCTTTTCTCGGCGAGAATTTAAACACATGAAGCTTGCTGAAGCCCACCGTTTCGATAAGCCGTGCGCTGCCCTCAAAATCGCGCTCGGTCTCTCCCGGAAACCCCACGATCACATCGGTGGTCAACGCCAGGTTCGGGATTCGCCGTTTAAGCTCAGCCGTGCGCTCGATAAACGCTTCGGCCGTATAATGGCGGTTCATTCTGGCGAGCACGTCGTTGCTTCCGCTTTGCAACGGGATATGCAGGTGGTTGCAGATTTTGCCGGACCCGGCGATAAGCTCGACGATCGCGGGTGTGACCTCATTAAGCTCGATCGAGCTTAACCGAACCCTGCCCAGGCCGCGGATTTCGATGAGTTTTGCAAGAAGCGAGCCCAAATCAGCAGAACCACCGGCACCGTAAAGCCCCAGGTGGATGCCCGTCAGGACCACTTCCTGCGTCCCGCCTGCGACAAGACGGCTCACCTCGTCGATGACTTCGCCTTCGGGACGGCTCCAGAGGTCGCCCCGCGCATACGGCACTATACAGTAGCTGCAGAAATTATTGCAGCCGTCCTGCACTTTGATCAGCGAGCGGGTATGAAGCGGTCTATTGGCCCCGGCCCTGTCCGCGCTGCTAAGGGTATCCATCCCGAGCTTAGCCGCAATGCGACGCGGCAGCTCGTCCTTATCTTTATTTGAAAGGATCAAGCCCACGCCATCGATGTTTGCGATCTCTTCCCGGTCCGAATCCGCATAACAACCGGTAACGACAACAAGCGCCTCAGGATTATGTTTTACGGCGCGCCGGATCAACTGACGCGATTTATGATTCGCGACGGCAGTGACCGTACAGGTATTTATTATGTAAATATCCGCCGTGGACGCAAAATCAACATGCTCCCAACCACTACCTTTTAGCTCATCGATAATGCGTTCGCTCTCGTACTGGTTGACCTTACACCCAAGCGTGTGTATCGAAAACCTCATGATAAAACCCCTCGGAATGTCGAATTGCGAATGTCGAATAAAACCATCTATCTTACATTGGTTTAGCTACGCCTAGACGCTGGTAGGTGACAATCATGCGTACCGCACTCGAGATTCTTCACTTCGTTCAGAATGACATCCGAACGGATACTCTTTTATTAAGCCCATTTTCTAGACCTTCACTAATTCGACATTCGAAATTCGCCATTCGTAATTCCTCTATTGTGTCGTGTTTATCCGTTTATGACAACAGGGTTGGGCATGAAAGGGTGTTGATGCAGGTGGTTATGGTAAAATTATGGAGCCATGTTTGATTCCAGCGCGCGTACCCTAGTAAAAGCCGATGCCATAGTCTCACCCGGTAAGGGATTTATTACCAATCGCTCTTTGATCTTAAAAAACGGTAGCATCGAACGCATAGCGGAATCTGGCGATTCTGAGCCCGGGATGCATGTTGTGGATTTTACGGGCTTTGTCCTCTCTCCCCTATTTTGCGATTATCACCTGCATTTTTTTAAAAGCGGCCTTGATAGGATCGATGAGACGATTTCTGCGCTTGCGGCTTCCGGGGTTTTCAGGGTTTTCGAAGCCGGAGACGGCAACGCCGGCGGGATCAAAGCGAAGCATGCGGTTAACGGCTCTCCTGCCGCAACTCTGGATATAAAGACCTCAGGGTTTGCTCTCTATAAGAAAGGTGGGTACGGAAGCTTCCTGGGTACAGGTGTCGAGGGTGCAGATGAGGCAAGACCCTTGATCGATAAACTCGCCGCCTTAGGGGTGGATTTTATTAAGGTCATAAACGCGGGTATCTTCATTCCGGAGACCGGCGAGGTAACACCGGGTGGCTTTGAAAACGACGAATTGGCGCGAATCATTGCGTATGCGAACGATAAAGGGTTGCCGGTTATGTGCCATGCAAACGGTGACCGTGCAGTGCGGGATGCGGTGGATGGCGGGGCGTCGGCCATCGTGCACGGGTTTTCCGCTTCGGACGAGATCCTGTCGGTGATGGCCAGGCAGGGGGTCGACCTCATCCCGACTATAAACGCGCTCTTTAGCCTGAGAAAGCAAGTAACCGATACCAAGGCTCTCACAGGGATCGATGATATGGTCAACGAGCATCTGGGCACGGTACAGCGAGCATCGGCGTTGGGTGTAAAGGTGCTGCCCGGTAGCGATTCGGGGCCGGATTTTATCCCCTACGGTACAGCATATAGTGAAGAGCTTTTGTTCTTACAGAAGGCCGGCCTGTCGGATGAGGCTATCCTCTCATCGGCAGCTTCAGTAGAGCTTGAGGAAGGCGGGAGTGCGGATTTCCTGGTACTCGATGGTCTTTCGGTCAAGAACGTCTGCGCCGGCGGCGTATTATAATAGCAGCGACTTCCTGAAGGCGATGGCCACCGCCTGCGCCCTATCCTTTGCTTTTAGCTTCTTAAGAATCTGCTTCACGTGCGTATTTATGGTTTCGATACTTAAGGACAGCGAAGAGGCTATCTCTTTATTGGTGTAGCCGGCCGCTATTAGCTCGATGGTCTGCTGCTGCCTCGGGGTGAGTAAAAACTCTCCATCTGCCGACATCCTCCTGTTCCCAAAGAGTAGCGATGCGAGCTTGGGCTGAACGTATATCTCGTTGACAAGCGCTGTGCCCAGGGCCGCAAATAACTCCTCCTTGGTCGCACTGATAAATAAAACTCCAGAGGCTCCGGCCTCCACCGCCTGCTCAAACACCTTTATGTGCGACGTATATGACATCAGCAGGAATTTCGTAGAGGCGTTCTCGGCTTTGCAGGCCTTAATCACATCAAGGCCATAACCATCTTTAATCTGTTGGGTCAGAATAACTACACCTGGAGAAACCTTGTGTATCTCTTCGATCGTTTCCTGGTAGGATTCTGTAGATAAAACGGTGCCTATATCCTTGTGGTGTTCAAGTACTCTCTTAATACCTTCTACAATCAATGGGCACGAGCTAGCAATGAGTACTGTTGTCAGCATGGGGCTTCCTCCGAACTTTCATGCCCCCGGTCTGTCAGGAACCAAGGGCTTGTGTGGTAAATTGACAATTATTACCACAATAAACTGGTTAGCAGCAATTTTCAAGAAAACTAACCATAATTGAGGATGCAGACAGCACACCGTAGTATTTTACGTGCGGGCAGGTCGGTTTGGTCCTCAGTTAGGCCTTAAGCAGCATTGCGCTTCCTACTCTGTATTGAATCTTGAAGGTCGATAAAGGCGTCTCCGATGCCCTCGGCCATCGTCATCTCTAGATGGATGGCGCCGGCAAGTTCGGCCACCTTTATCCTGGCCTGAATAGCGAGAACCCCTTCGTTGACAAGCTCGTCGGCATGGTGGCCTATGACATGAAATCCCACGACCTCGTCGCTCTCGATATCGCCGATGATTTTGACGAATCCGATACGCTCTCCCGAGGTAAGCGCCCTTGCAAGACCGGCAAAAAAGAACTTTACGACGCTATAGTCTCTACCTTGTCGTTGCGCTTCATCTTCGGTCAAACCGACGTTCGCGACTATCGGATTGCTCCAGGTCGCGCGGGGAATAACGCGGAAGCTGACCTCCGTTTTCGCTTTCCCTAGAGCGTTTTTCGCGGCCAGATCACCCTCATAGGCCGCGGCCTGGGCCAGCATAGGCCCCGGGATGACATCTCCGGCAGCATAGACGGTATCGATGCTTGTTTGCAGGTAGTTATTAACCTCGATTCCATGTTCCCCGGCTTTCACCCCAATGCCTTCGAGGTTTAGCCCGGCTGTTACCGCACGCCTGCCGGTTGCGATAAATACTTCCTGGGCTTTTAACGTGATCTCACCATCAGGAGTTTTCACAGTCATCGCTTTTGAAGCGCCGTCTTTAAAGATGTTTTGCACCTGAGCGCTTGTGTAGATGTTGATGCCTCGTCCTGTTATATAATTGTAGAGCGCTTCGGATACCTCTCTATCCTCGTGAATCGCTATCCGATCGGCCACCTCGACTATCGTCACCTGGGAATCAAAGGATTCATAAACATTCGCAAACTCAAGACCGACAGAGGAGCCCCCGACGATGATGACCGAATCGGGAATATCCCTGGCATCGACAGCCTGGTCGCTCGTTATGTAGCCGACTTCATCAAGCCCTTCGATTGGGGGCGCATAAGGCTCCGAGCCGGTAGCGATGACGGCCTTTTTAAAGGAAATCGTTCTACTGTCAATCGCAACCTCGTGGGGGGTGATAAACCCGGCACTACCGCCGATGATATCGATACCCTGCATGGCAAAGTATTTTCCCAACCTCGGCCCGGCGATCTGCGAGACGATCCAGTCCTTCCTCTCTATGATCTGTGAATAATCAAAACCTATCTTGCCGCCCGATAACCCGAACTCAGCAGCGTTTTTTAGCATCCGAAACGCCGCTGCCGACGCCAGCAAAGACTTGCTCGGCACGCACGCGTAATTCGGTCACGCGCCACCGAGCTTCTTATTCTCGACCATCGCGACCTTGGCCCCCATAGCCGCGGCCCTTACCGCAGCCGATGAACCGGCGCTTCCGGAGCCGATTACCAGCAGATCATACTCCATGCCAACCACTCCTTATGCCACCAGGCCTCTTTCTCTCGCCATGCGCAAATAGCGCTCAGGGTCCTGCTCAAACATATGCATATGTTCTTTACTATCAAAATAGTAGGTTCTGCCCTGGTATTCGGCAGTCATATTTACCTGTTTGGCTTTGGTCTCATCGACGATCGTTTCCATGCCCATCGCCGCACAAACTACACACTTTGCCATACTATCCCCCAATGGTCTGCAGAAGGTACTGCGACTACGCTCACCGTTAAGCCGCTTTATTCTGTAATTGCTCGATGTGCTCAACTATCCGGCCGACCTCACTTCTAAATGCGCCCATTTCCGGGTTTATTCCTTCAAGTGCGGCCGACCAGCCGGCAACGTACTTTGCTAACTGGTACGCCTCATCCACCTGGGTATCGGTCGCGCCCATCACCATCGCCATCTGGCCGTGCCAATATGCCATATGCGAGCAGCTCGATACAGCAGCTACGGCCACACCAACCGGGTGTTTCTCAACCGGAGAGAGGCTGCTTGGGTTCAATTCCATAGCTTTAAATATCTCCCAATCGCTCTCAAGAATCGAGTCCGGTATGCTGATCATCCAGGAGGGCACGCGCCCGAGCATGTCCTCCATTTCATCGAAGATATCTTTTCGGTTTTTCATAGCGCCTCCAAAAATCCGTGGATATTATGGATATGTTTCCGTATTGCCGGCATCGAAAACTCTCTTGGGCTCGCCCCCACCGCCCGCATTGTTTAAAGTCGAATACATCAAGGGAAGAGTTGAGGTGTGGCCAACATTTAGGGAGAACCACTCATGGATGTCACGATCAACGAAGGAACATCGTTTATTATCTCAAATGAGGTCGGCGATATTATTCCCGGCAAAGAAGCGGGTCTTTACGGCCAGGATACCCGCTTCCTCAGCCGGTACGAACTCTTCTTAAACGGCATTAAACCGACGGTATTGACCGGCCGGCAGGTCGAATACTACTCGTCCATTCACTATCTGACGAACCCCCAAATGGACGGCATCCAGCCCGATTCGCTCAGCGTCGAGAGAAAACGAATTATCGGCGATATCCTTCACGAAGACCTGCGCATCGTGAACCACAGCGCCAACCCGGTCGATATCGAGCTTGGCTTTGAATTCGACGCCGATTTTGCGGATATCTTCGAGGTAAAAGCAGGGCGTACGGCCGCAGCGGTGACACCGGAATTCTTGCAGGACACCAAGGACAACGGCCTGATTTTTAGATACCGATCGGGGAGCTTTTATCGGGAAGCCCGCGTTATCTTTAGCGAGACGCCGCATTTTGATGGGAAAACGGTTATCTTTAACGTAAAGCTCGAACCCGCCGGCACCTGGCACGTCTGCATCGATTTTCCGATGCTCACCTCCCAGGATGCCGTCATACCCACATATCAGTGCAAGCCTTTTAACCTGACCAGCGCAAGGCCTGCGTGCGAGGCATCCTGGATACAGCGGGCACCTAAGTTGTTTACCGATTACGATACCCTCGAGCATGCGTACGTCCAAAGTTTAACCGATATGGCCGCGCTCCGGCTGAGAGAACCCAGCTTGGCCAAGGTGGGTATCGTCCCGGCGGCCGGCATCCCGTGGTTCGATACCTGCTTCGGAAGAGATAGCCTCATAGCGGCATACCAGACCCTACCCTACCTGCCCGAAATGTCATACGGAGTGCTTAAGAATCTGGCCGGGTACCAGGGAACGAAAGTAAGCCCCGCAAGCGAAGAGGAGCCGGGTAAACTCCTGCACGAGATTCGCTGGGGCAGAATAACCGTAAGCGGCGAGCGAATACCGCATCAGATCTACTACGGAACGGTCGACGCGACACTCCTTTTTATCATCTTAATGGCAGAAGTATATAAATGGACCGCAGATAAAGCATTCATCCAGGGGCTTAAAGAAAACCTTCTAAGGGCGCTTGAATGGATCCACGCTTACGGGGACAAGGACCGTGACGGCTATGTTGAATACGAACGGGTGGGGGAGGAAGGGCTTGAGAACCAGGGCTGGAAGGACTCGGGGGATTGCGTGCGCTTTGCCGATGGTCGATTTGCAGAATCCCCTATCGCCGTGTGTGAAGTACAGGGGTATGTCTACAAAGCCAAGCTCGGTGCGGCGGACCTGCTTGATGCGCTCGGTGATGCCGGAAAGGCCAAGAGCCTGCGCAAAGATGCGGATATATTGAAGAAAAACTTCAACCGCGATTTCTGGATTGAGAGCATGGGGTTTTTTGCCGAAGCGCTCGATGGGGACAAAAATCAGGTCGATTCGGTGACATCCAACCCGGGACAGCTTCTCTGGTCCGGCATCGTCGAACATGATAAAGCGGATAAACTCGAGCAGAGACTCATGGCGCCAGATATGTTTTCCGGCTGGGGGATTCGAACGATGAGTTCGGAAATGGCAGCGTACAACCCGGTAAGCTACCATAATGGAACCGTGTGGCCGCATGACAACTCGATCATCACCGCCGGCCTTATGGACTACGGGTACCACGAGGCGGGTCTTCGCGTCATCGATTCGGTACTTGATGCCGGGGGATACTTTGCCTACCAGCGTCTTCCCGAGCTATTTTGCGGCTATGAACGCATGGCTACAGCTGTGCCGGTCGACTACCCCACAGCCAGTAGCCCCCAAGCCTGGGCATCCGGCAGCTCGATGTTGATGCTCACTACATTACTCGGCATGAAAGCGCAAGCGGATCAAAAACTTCTTACCCTTAAGCCCAGGTTCCCCGCCGATATCTATAGAATTTACCTGGCCGGCATGAGAATCGGCGACAGCTATGTCAGTTTTGAGGTTCTTAAAGAGCGGGGTAAGTTTGAGGTCAACATCACCGAAAACCCCGGCTCGTTTAAGATCAGGCTTGAAAGGTGGCAGGATGAAGATGAGAGCGGTTACCGTAATACCGGGACAGAAGGATAGCGCGCACCTTTCGAATATCTCCATACCCGAGCCGGGGCCGGGCGAGGTCCGGGTCAGGGTAATCGAGGTGGGCGTTGATGGAACGGATATCGATATAAACGCAGGACTTTACGGCGATGTCCCTCCGGGTGAAGACACCCTCGTTATCGGGCATGAAGCGGTCGGCATTGTCGATGCGATCGGCCCCAACGTCACCGGTATATTTGAGGGTGAGTTAGTAGTCCCGACCGTTCGACGCGGCTGCCGCGAAAGCTGCCCGAGCTGCAAACAACTCACGCCCGATATGTGTATAACCGGCAACTACGAGGAACGGGGTATCTCCAAACAGCAAGGATTTATGGCCGATTACTTTGTCGAGCGGCCCGATAACCTCCTTAAGCTGCCGGAGCATTTGAGGGAAACCGGGGTACTGGTCGAGCCCACAAGCATCTGTGAAAAAGCATTAAGCCAGATATTTTTAATACAGGAGCGTCTGCCCTGGTCGCCTCAGATGGCGCTCGTTTTAGGCGCGGGTAACATCGGTCTTCTCTCTACATTTCTGCTAAGAAACATGGGAATAACGACATACACCGCGGATATCGAGCCCGAAGACAGCATGAAAGCCGGCCTGGTGCGCCGTGTGGGAGCGACCTACATAAACGTAAAGCAGATGCTTCTTTTAGACTTTCCCAACGAAATCGGCGAACCGGATATCGTCATCGAATCCACCGGGTACAGCAGGAACTCGTTCGACGCCATGCAGATCGTGAGAAACAATGGAATCGTAAGCATGATAAGCGTTACGGCCGGACACAAACACGAACAGATCTGCACGGATTGTATCGAGGAGAAAATGGTGATGGGCAACCGGGTGGCCTTCGGCTCGGTAAGCTCAAATCGAGACCATTTCCAAAGCGCGATCGAGCACATGGCCGTAATAAATCACAGATGGCCCGGCATTTACGATGAGATGGTGACCAGACGCGTGCCGATCACCGAATTCAAAACAGCGCTTAATAAGACTCCTGAAGATATAAAACCTGTCGTTATGATAGCGGCATAGGCGGCTACTGCAACGGTTATTTTGGAAGTCGCTCCAGCACTTTCAGCGCAAGCCCCTTTTCGGCATTAAGCTCCACAGTATCGCTTGTGACATCAGTGCCGAGGTTCACTTTTATTGTGAAAAAGGTGTCTTTAGAGAGCACATTAAGACCGGTCCAACCACCCTGCGAACCATCCCAGAACGCACTGCCCCCGATGCCGGGAACGGGCTTCGCGGCTGGAAATTGCTCTTTTGTAGTTATAAACGCATGCGCCGCATCCTGGCCTTTATCGCGCTCTTCCTTAGCGATATCTGCGGTTCGGACGAGCGAAAACGTCACGGTCTTAAACGAAGCCTCCGAATCAGCCCCGTATATTACGATCTGCTGCCCGAGCGATTCATCCCCGTTGCTCCCCTCCGGCTCTTTTATGCGCTCGCCAAGCAACGCCTCGGCATCCGCCTTGGTGATGAGGGTTAACGGGTCGATGCTCGATGCGGGAGATTTGCTATCGGCCGCAGTTTTTTGTTCGGTTACAAGCGCAGTTCCACTTTTTAAATCCATACCCAATTTTTCATTTGAGCCCGAGCACGCTGTCAGGAAAACGGAGCTTAACAGAAGAGCGCCGACAATGCCAAAGACGCACACCTTAGTATGTATATTCATAAATAATCTCCTCCTATTATCCATACAACCATACAATCCTTGGGGACACTTTTAGTAGCTTGTAGTATTATAGGCGGTTTGCTGGGAAAAAGGAAACTATCTCCCGCTCTTCTTCATTCTTCTTACATCATAGAGGATAAGGGCTACGGCAACGGGCGCTGCGGTTTCTACCCGCAAAATAGACTCACCCAGTGTGACTATCTTAGCGCCGAGACCTTTGAGGTCTAAGGCCTCTTTATCGGAGAGACCGCCCTCCGGGCCTATCACGACAGCGATGGTTCTAGCTGCCGGGTCGAGCACTTCATAGGCAAGCGTACCGCGTTCTTCCTCCCAGAAGACAATAACCTCATCGAATCGCTTAAGCTCCTCTAATGCCTCTTTCCAGCTGAGGACACCGCTTACGCTCGGAATCAAGGTGCGGTGGGATTGCTTTGCAGCTTCGGCAGCGATTTTTTGCCAGCGTTCCGTCTTTTTGGAAGCCTTCTCGCTATCGACCTTCACAACCACCCGCTCGGTCAAGACCGGGGATACGCCCGCGGCGCCGATCTCCGTTACTTGGCGGATAATCGTATCCATCTTGCCAGCTTTTGGCAGGGCTTGAAATAGAAATATTTGGGGCAACTCTTCCTGCGCACGATGGCTTGCAACGACCCGGCCTGAGACCTCATTGGATGAAATGCCGGTGATTTCGATGTCAGAGATGGTCCCCCCGGGGTCGACCACTTCAATAGTGTCGCCTACCCCCAACCGCAGAACGTCTTTTATGTGCCTGGCATCAGGCCCTGCGATATCGACCGCGAACTTGACCGGCCTGCCGACGAAAAACCGTGGCTTAGACAAGCTTGCTCACCAGGGAGATCCACTCGCCTTTTGTGAGGATTTCTTCAACGGTAAAGCCGGCTTTCCCGAGCGCCCTGATAACGCCGGCCCTTTGCTCGACCGTTATGCCCGAAGCGATAAATACCTTGAGCCCCTGTACCTTGTCGGGGATGTCTTCTAGAAAATCGATAATAAGAGGAGCTGTGAGATTGGCTACCATGAGGTCTGCACTGATCGGCGACATGGCGGCAAAGTCGGCAACCGCAAATTCGATTACATCGGCAACCCCGTTAAGCTGGGCGTTTTCCCCGGCGACGGTGATGGCCTGCGGGTCACTATCGACCGAGATTACCCGTTTAGCGCCAAGTTTTGCAGCGGCGATCGACAAAATCCCGGAACCCGTGCCCAAATCAAAAACCGTTTCGCCCCCTGACATGAACTCTTGCAGGAATATCAGACACCCTTCGGTAGTGGGATGCGAGCCCGTCCCAAAAGCAAGACCTGGGTCAAGCTGGATCACAAGCTCGCCGGGCGAAGCCTCGATAGTCTCCCAGGAGGGTTTTATTAAGAACCGTCCGATACGAATCGGCTTGAAGTGCTTTTTGTAATTCTCGACCCAGTCCTCATCGGTAATCGAGGTTACGGTTATAAGGCCCGGTCCGGTTTGCAGCCCATGAGATGCCGCCGCAAGCAGGGCACCCTGAACGGTTAACCTGGCATCATCGATAAACGAAGAGTCTGGGATATAGGCGGTGACGAGCGTATTTCTCCCCTGCTCATCGAGCTGTATACCGGAGGGGCTTAAGTCGAGCATCGCCGCAGACAGCACTTCTACGGCCTCGGGATGCACCAGCACTTCTACTTTAAGCCAATTCACTGTTATAACCTCCGGTCTATGCCAGTAAGCCGCCCTACTCTATTTGGTTCCGAATGCGTCCTTTATCCGATCAAAGACACTGTGATGCTGGGGTGACGAGATATCATCCCCTGATTCGAGTGCGAACTCAAGCAAGAGTTCTTTCTGCTTCTCGGTAAGCTTGTGCGGCGTCTCGATAACCACCTGGAATATAATATCGCCCCGGTGGTGCTTATTATGAAGCGCCGGAACGCCCTTTCCCCGTATCTTAAAGATGGCGCCGCTCTGGGTGCCGGCCGGCACCTTTATCGTCTCAAAACCCTCAAGAGTTGGCACCTGCAGCTCAATACCGAGGGCCGCCTGTGGGAACGTTATCGGGAACTGGCAGAACAAATCCCTTCCCTGGCGCTCGAATATCTTGTGCGGCGTGACATACAGCGTGATATAAAGGTCTCCCGCCATGCCACCGCGCAGGCCCGCCTCGCCTTTTCCGCCAAGCTTGAGTATCGCCTCGTTATCCACTCCGGCGGGGATTTCAACCTTTATCGTCTCGTGGACCGGCTTCCTCCCCTGCCCGTTGCAATCCTCGCACGGCGTAACGATAACCTTGCCTTCACCGCGGCATTTCGGACAGGCGGCCGTCCTTATGAACGTACCGAAGACCGTGCGCTGCTCGCTTCTTATCTCGCCCGCGCCTTTACACTCGGGACAGGTCTCGGCGCTCGTGCCGGGCTTGAGCCCCGATCCGTCGCACGTGTCACAGCTAACAAGACGGGCAATCTCGACTTCCTTCTCCGCGCCGAAAACGGCCTCCTCGAATTCAATCGTAAGCTCAAGGCTCAAATCAGAGCCGCGCTTGGCGGCGTTTCTCGCCCTGCCGCCACCCTGTTGCTGCTGCCAGCCGCCAAAGAACATATCAAAGATATCGCCAAACGGCGAATCATAATTGCCAAACCCCGAGAAATCCTGATAGCCGCCTGCGCCACCAAAGGCCGGGCCTTTCGCCGAGCCGAACGTATCGTAATTCCTTCGCTTATCGGGATCGTTTAAGACCTCATAAGCCTCGTTGACCTCTTTAAACTTGGACTCAGCGTCGGGGTCTTCCCGGTTGACATCCGGGTGGTACTTCCTGGCAAGGCGCCGGTATGCTTTTTTGATTTCGTCCTGCGAGGCGCCCTTAGAAACGCCAAGTAACTCGTAATAATCCGCCATTTTCTACCTCAAATTAAATTTATTAAGTCTCTATCTACTTTATATCCTCGTTTATATCCTTAGATTCATTATCCAATTTATCCAGAATACAGAAATCGGGAATATTAATCCAGAATGGAGCGTCGATTAGTGTCGCAGCTCGGTTAATGCCCTGGTAAGATTATCGGCGATAAACTTAACGGATGAGATGGCTCTCGCATAATCCATCCTGGTGGGGCCGATAATACCCAGAGTCCCGAGCGTCTCGCCATCGATATGGTAGCTGCTCGCAATAACGGTACAGTCCTTAATCTCTTTATCAGTGTTCTCTGAACCGATTTTCACGAGGACCTTCTCCGTGCACAGCGAGTCTTCCAGCCACTGCAGCAGGCGATATCCGTGCTCGAGCGAGTTCAAAAGCGCTTCGATCTTATTTAGGTCTTCAAACTCTCGCTGGCGCAATATGCTTGAGGTCCCACCTAAAAACACGCGCTCTTTATCTTCGCTTGCCATGATATCCGCTACCTCGCCGATCAAGTGCTGTATCAGCTTTGCGGTATCGCGGTCCGCGAGATCGATACCATCTTTAAGCGCCGAGATCTGCGACG
>NZ_JBTSLF010000074.1:0-13716 GCF_054640775.1 Candidatus Aquicultor sp.
TAGCCCGTATCCCACTACTCGCACTTGTGCTGTGGATGCTGCGGAGGCGCTCGTTCCGGTATGTCTTTGATGAGAGCTTCGTAGAAGAGGCCCTCGGCAAAGGCTACGCCAGCTCGATTATCAGTGAGCTCGGCAAGGTATATGTAACGGGGTCGATATACGAAAAGTATAAGGATGTTGAGGAAAATGGCACGAGGCTCGGTGCGTTGCTAAAAACAAAACCGTTCTCACCCGATCTCGCCAAGAAGATCGCGGGAGAGCACGGCTGCACCGAGGAAGAAGCCGCCTCGATTTCCTTAGCAAAAGAGCTTAGAGGGCGCACCGTGATGCTTACCGAGAACGGCAGAATAGCGCAGATCGCAGCCGCCTACGGCATTACTGCGAAGCGGCATGATGACCTGGTGGATTCGCAATCCATGCATACGGCACATTCCCCCGCATAGGGAAACGATATGAGAAATGAAAGGCGTATCGCGCGATGCGCCTTTCATTAAAAAGCGGTTGTACGGACGGGAACTATCTTTGCTTGCATTGCAGCGATGTAGCGGTAAAACATGCCAGGGCATGTTAATAATATTACATAGTATTGTAATTTGCACTACAAATCATTATAAATCTATTTACTAACGCGCTTTCGTATGTTATGTTTACCTTAGCAATTACTCGTTTGGTTGAAAACCAAAAAGACGTGAGCAGCAGATGCGATTCAACACATAAACGAACCACTAAATAGAATTTTGACAGTACAAGAGTAGGCAATATTTGAGCAAGACCTGCAAAGTAATACCTCGAACCACACTATCTAAGTTTTTCTCTCGAGCTTCAAGCAAGGTGCTCAAGAACATCGATCGAACGTAGCTAGCATTTATTTAAGCGCTATACAATACAATGCGTCCGCAAGGCTCAAGCCCGAGCCCAACGCCAACGCCGTGTATAACCGGGCAATGGGATAAGCTTTGCGGTCCATTCGATGTAACCTTTTACTTTACCTGAAAGGAGGTGAAATTGAATGAAAAAGGCTTTGATTATCTTAATGGCTATGGCTTTCGTGCTTTGTATATCAAGCGTCGCATTTGCAGCAGCGCCACCGGCTGTTGTCAGCTCTAACGTTGTTACACCTACGGCCGGAGAATTCTTTGGTGATCCTGCCAGTGATACAACCTATAACAACGTTGACGGTCAGTCGAACTGGACGTATAAAGATAACTACGATACTACCCTTCCTAACGGCAATACCGCCAAATATGAGGGCTCGTATTCGAAGTTCCAGCATACCGATGGCCCTGTTACAACGGCTGACGGCAGTACGCAAACAGATGCTGGGTATTACCAGGGTTTTGCAGATGAAGGTACAACAACCAGCACAGGCACGATGAGAGGCCCACACGGTGACTATGCCACGACTTCGAATAAGTGCAAGACTTGCCACGGAGTCCACCGTGCTGACGGTATCTACGAGTTGTTGCGGTCAGACGATCCTGACAGCGCGTGCGATTACTGCCACGTAGGGTCCGCTATCCATAGCATTAGAGCAGCGTACTATCGCTCAACGGCCGGCAAATACACCAGCAACGGTCACACGATCGGTTCCGGCCCCGAGATTCCTGACAGCTCAGTATGGCAGTGGCAAGAAGTACGGACTATCTCTAGCGCCAATGGCTCCTCCCTTCAGATTAAAGCTCGTGCCTATAACCCGGCAGAGAACAAGATCTTTAAGACAGGTGGTCATGGTGGATTGAAGCGTACAGGTCCGTACCTACTGCAGTGCCAGACCTGTCACTCTGTACACAACGGCAACCAGTTGACCTGGAAGCCGGGTTCGGATACCGACGGTTACATGCTCCTGAGAAACTCTCCATCGGGTTCATGCGACAGCTACACGGCTATGACCCAGTACAAGGGAGTGACCTTTACGAGCCATGGTGCTACAACACCAAATCTCGCGCAAGTTCTTGTCCCGGAGACAACGATGACTTCCGGCAACACCGGTGGTCCAACGACTTCGACGGGCAAGGATGCTGGTACGGTATTTACCCTCTGGACGCAATGGCAGGGCCCCGATACCGGCGTTAACGATGGCGCGCACCTCGCTGTATGGTGTGCCGACTGCCATAACCTCAACATCGGTTATCCGGTTAAAGACCTCGGCCAGGGTGCCAACAACACATTGTTTGGTAAGTACTCGCACGTCGACCGTACCCACCCGGTACCTTACATGCAAGCGGGAACAGGCGCCAACAACGCTTCGGATTGCTACAGCTGTCACGTCACGGATATGTATCCGGCGACTGCCAGCAGGTGCGGTAACTCGTGCCATATCACGCCAAACGGCTACAAGGGTATGCGCGCGAAGTCTGACTTCCCGCACTCCGGTGATGAGGGCTCGACCAAGCTGCTCGGCGATATGCCGACAGGCGCAGGTATTGCATCTTACGTAATGCCTGACGGTACCACTACGGACACACCGTTCACGTATGGTACTGACGAGTCTGGCAACCCGATTACCGGCGCGTACGACACGACCACGGAGCAAATCGACAGTGTTTGCTTGAGGTGTCACGCAGAGGATGTCGGTGTTACCCAGTAACACGAGAAATGCACTCAATAAAGGCGCTGGCAAACACCAGCGCCTTTATTACTTTAGAGCTGCTAGCTTGACCATTTAACAAGCTAGACGGTGAAATCTTAAGAACGAGCGAGAGGTTTATTGAAAATGCAAAGTCCGGCAGCCAGGCACAAAATATCGGCAGACCACATCGTTATCGGAATCGTCGCCGCGGCAATCGTGCTCTCTCTTTTCACGGCGATATTCTACGCTGTCGGGGAGTCATCAGCGATGGGCGTCTATACGAAGGACGCATTAGAACAGCACCCCTCGCCTGGTTCCATGCAGCAGAGTAGAGCTGAGAAGCCAAAACCGACTATCGAACCGCTTAGCCTTGTCCCATCAAACATAAAGGATTTCAGTACCAACGCGCATCACGAGACCCCGGGCAGCGACGGGCGTGCGGCAGAAGCGATTTACCAGCCGCAAGGCGACCGATTCACACAAGTCATGCCGCTCAACAGCTACGTGTTGGTATCATATCAGGACAACGATGAGCAAGCCGCTCAAGAGATTAGGAAAACCCTTGAGGGAAGGTTCCCAAAAGACCGGAAAGACATCCAAATCGAGACGCTACGCGCGTCATCGGGATTCTCAAACGACAGCGGAAGTTATTTTACCGGTTGGGTCTACCAGGGATTTTCCGTCAAGATAATAACGACATATATAAATGCTGTTCCGGCTAACCCGGAAATAGGCCTGCAAAAAGTCGGCGACATTCTTTCACAAAGAATCAACCTATACATAAGCAATCCAAAATATAGGAAAGGTGATCAGACAAATTAGCGTGATCGCTGATATGAATTTAAAGAAAAGTACGATTGTATTTGCCGTAATCGGCATAGTAATTGTAATCGCAAACAGTATATCCACCCTTTCATCGCAGCCGTCGTTCTGCGGCTTATGCCATGGACATGAATATAACGCCTGGCAGAAGAGCAAGCATAGTAAACTCAACTGCAATTTCTGTCACCGCCGTCCCGATACGATAAGTTTTATCGGGCAACGGCTCGATATCGTGCGCATGGTCGCTCTCTCCCCTTCCGTCCTGCTAAACCGGCAACCGGTTGTGGCGAAAGTGCCGAGTGTCGCCTGCCGCTCATGCCATTCCGATACGAACAAGACCGTCGTCAACAAAAACATCCGCATCAATCACACAGCGATCATTAAAGCCAACTACATGTGCACCGAGTGCCATAGTACCGTAGTCCACGGAAAAGCCGTGCCGAATCCGCGCATAAGCTCCATGGATAAATGCGTCGATTGCCATGCCACAGGCCGACCCGGTGCTGACTGCAAAATTTGCCATGTAGAAAATGTGGGGCAAATCGACCGTACATTTAAAGGTCCATGGCAGATCACGCATAGTAAGGATTGGCGTAAACTGCATGGGATGGGCGATGTTAAGAGTTGTCAGGTCTGTCATTCAAGCGATTTCTGCTTGATGTGTCACTCGGTGACCATGCCGCATCCGGACTCGTGGCTCAACATCCATGGCCCCGAAGCCCGTAAATCGAGACAGGGCTGTCTAAAATGCCATCAGGAATCGCTCTGTAACAGCTGTCACCAAATCGAGATGCCGCATCCTGCGACGTTCTTAGAAGCACATCCAAGAGTTGTCGGCAAACGCGGCAGCCAGGTCTGCTATAGCTGTCACCAGAAACAGGGCTGCGACCGATGCCATGCACAACATATCCATCCCGGCTTACCAAAGGATGCCTTGAAGCAGTTAAGGAAGGGGATGGGCAATGGATCCGACTAACTCTTCCACGGCAGCACGGATAAGTCTTGGCGAGATGTACACGAAGATTATGAAGAGCATCGCCGATACGATCAACAGCCCGTATTCCGACCCGGCACAGACCATGCTGCTGGCCGGTATCCTCCTGGTCATCCTTTGCTTCTTAGGAATCGCAGGATACTTGATCTATACGGCTATCATGGACCGCAAGAAGCTGAAATTGCCAAAGGTCGTTTTAAAACGGGAGCCGCGAGCGGCAAAAGAGCGCCTCATAAGCATGACGGTCATGACCGTATTGGTAGGTGCGGCCGTTATCTATGGGTTCAATTATCTGGATCAACCGGGCATCTGTACAAGCTGCCATCAAGATAAACAGGCCACGGAGAGCACTGCGACAAAACACAAAGGAATGAGCTGTGTCAGATGTCATGAAGGTTCCGGTATATCCGGTTACATTACCGGCAAGTTTGATTATGCAAGGTGGGCGATGGCGTATTTAAGCGGAGCGGGTGTACAGCCGCAACAGGCACAGATCTCTAACGATGCGTGTCTCCGCTGCCACCAGGATATCCCAAGAAAAACGGTGAAGCGCTTCAATATCCGCGTCAGCCATAAAGAGTTTCTGGCTATCGGTGAGTCCTGCACCAGTTGCCATGCAAGCGCACCACACGCGATTGTAAACAAAACCGATCGTATAAGCATGAATAAGTGTATCAATTGCCATAACAGCCAGAAAGCGAGCGCTTCGTGCACCCTCTGTCATCCAAACCAGGCCGATACCAATATACGCACCGCAAGCCGAGGGTTCTTGCGAATCGATGTGCAGCCGCTGACGAATTGTCGTGGCTGTCATCCACCCGCGATGTGGAAGGGAGAGTGTATACGGTGTCATGGACTAGAATTGCCCCATCCTCCCGGATGGAAAGAGGGCAGTCACGCCAAGCTCGCCTTTACAAACCGGGCGCTGTGCGACAAGTGCCATCCGCAGCCAGCGGGTATGCAACCGGCCGAGTTTCCTCATCAGGGCGTAGATGGTGTTGCGAAAAGCTACTTCTGCAACAAGTGCCATGAATTCCCTGCACCACATGGCCCGACCCGGCAGTGGATACGCCAGCACGGCCCGGCAGCCTATACTCAGATACCGGTGCAGACAAAGGTATGTATACAGTGCCATGGCGATGGCGACCCGGTACGCAACTGCGCTAACTGCCATGGCGATTTCTGTAACAAGTGCCATAGCGATAATCGTCATGCTAAAGCATCGACACTATTCGGCCAGGGAGGCTCGCTGGAATCGCCGTAGAGTGACTCTAGCCCGGACCGTAACCTGCCGGAGGTATGTTCCGGCATCAAGCGGCCAGAACTGTTAAAGGAGGTAATATGCGTCGTTTGGCGCTAAGCAAGTCGAAAGTGCTCTTACACAGCACCCAGTATAAACCGTGTATTTGTAAGATGTGTTAAGGAGGTATGAGATCTATGGATCTATATTTGAAGAACAACAAGACCGCTCTGATCATTACAGCGTTGATTGTAACTGCCGCTGCCATCTGGTTTTTAAGCATGCTCAACGCCGATAACGGCGTGCCGCCCGTCGGCACTATTGCGGCTAGCCCGGATGTACATAGCGAGAAAAATGAACTTACCGGTGTGAAGCTAAAAGAGAAGATTACCAATGATCTGCAGGATGACATCAAGTTGATGCAGGCCAAAAACCCGCATGACTACACAAAAGGTCTAACAGGGCGGGCTCTGCGCCAATTCCAGACCGCGTACGAGAAAGACTTCGGCGGCGGTAAAATCAGGGTACGCGTTTATAAGACCACCGATATAAAAGTAATCGGTATGCAGTTCGGCGTGCCTGAAGCAATCTACAAATTCACCGATAACAGCTACTACATCGATGCTAAAACACGCCAGCCCGTAAGCAAACCGCTTAACGTAAAACGGGAGTGGGCGTTGGGTCTTGCGAAAGATGCCGGAGACCATTGGAAAGTGTCCCTCATAATGGGCGCAGCAAAAAACAGTCGGCATCCGTAAAAGAGTAGAGGAGATATTTACGGCACATTTTATTGACCGTACTCTTGCAGGCTGCTACTTTTAAGGTGGCCGCAGCGATCTCTTATTACAATCTGTTATCAGTGTGGTATAGCAACCGGTTATAACATAATTTAATAGGCAGTCCTTGCCCATAATACAGCATCAAACAGGAGGAAGTTTTATCATGAAGAATAGCTTTGCTAAGCTATTGCTCAGCCTACTAATACTGACGTTAATTCTACTCGCAGCAGGCTGCAGCAGCTCGTCGTTAGTGGGCGCAGTAAAATCTCCGGGCGCCGGAGGAGGAAGTGCGCTGGGCGGCAAAGATCTCAACGACATTAAAGGCATGCTCGGCTTTGAGGTAGGCGGCCATTATCCGGATAACTACGGCCTTTCGCGCGTTTACGGTACGGTGACAAACGGCAGCAAACAAAATTTGAGATCGGTTACCCTTGCGATCAGTTTTGGCAAGAGGGGCCAGGGCATAAAGGTTGGAGAGGTAGAGGTTAAAGGCCTGCCTGCCGGAGAGAAGAAAAGCTTTGATATTGCAACAACGGTCAATGCATCCAGTAAGGGTGAATATAACATCAATCTTATTGGTGCGACGCGGTAGCGATAGAATTTCGGGTACTTGAGAAAGAGGTAGGCTATTATCTCCCCTGCGGCTCAGGAAAAGCAGCGGTTAAATATCGTCGAAGTCGGCATTATCGGCTTTGTTTCCGTATACCCGCTTCTCGTCAACCCGCTTTCTTCGCCGGTCTTCGGGCTTCCGAAGCTTACCTTTCTTAAGCTTTTCTCACTGGCAATAGTAGCGCTTTACCTAGCGCGCTCGATTCGGGCAGGACGGTTCACATGGGCGGTCTCGACCATGCGGCTTCCCTTGGTCGCATTCTTCATGCTCGTGTTTATCTCAGGCCTGCAATCGGTAAGCCCACCCACCTCGTTACAGGGCCAATACGGCCGGTGGGAAGGGTTATCGACGCTGGCGTGCTACGTTGCGCTGTACCTGGTCGCGCATAACGTTGCGGCCAATAAAAGGCTACTAAAACCGTTGTTCTTAGCGATACTTATCTCTTCGATACTGGTCTCAACGGTTGCGATTATCGAGTATATCTGGACGAACCCGTTTTTATTATTCGCCAAAGTGTATTGCGCCGCCGGGTTTGGACGGCCTAACGCATTCGAATCCGGACGGAGCATGGCCACATTTGGCAACGCCATGTTCCTCGGCGCCTACTATACACTTATCATCCCCCTTATCGTTTCCTATCTATCATCCCGGGATAAGGTTACCGTCCCTAGGGCCCTTCCCTATCTTGCGCTCCTTCTTTCGACCATCGCCTTGCTTGTAACATTCGGCAGGGCCGGGTGGCTGGGAACCGCAGCCGGGGTTATCCTGGTGGGCTGGTTTAACTGGAGAACCATCAAGAGTTCAAAGTCTCAGATACTCATCTTGGTAGCGATTCTGCTCATCGCCCTGGCCGGCGTAGGCGTAACTGGGACAACATACTCGCTCTCCAGCAGGGCCGCCTCGATAGTTAAGATCGAAGGAAGCTCGCTTACCAGAATCCAGATGTGGAATGCATCGCTTCCCCTCGTGGCCGACGCTCCGCTTCTCGGCTCGGGCCCCGATACGTTTAAATATGTTTTTGGCAAATACAAACCCCAGGGATGGACACAGCACGCCGGTGACCCTCTTCTCGATAGAGCCCATAACGACGCATTGCAGACCGTGGTGACCAGCGGCATGATAAGCCTAGTCGCTTACCTTTGGATCTTTGTTACGTTTATTGGCTTAGGGATAAAAAGGCTTCGCTCGGCGAGGTCTGTACGTGAAGGCTGGCTCACCGCCGGTCTGCTCGGCGCATTACTCGCATACTGGATACAGCTGCAATTTAACTTCAGCCACTTTTCGGTCGCCCCTCTGTTTTGGATTTTCTTAGGTATAGAAAGCAGGCTGCTCTTCACCCGGGGCCAGGGCCGGATAGTCGAGACAGGACTGGAAGGATCGAAAAAACCGCTGGCTGTCGGCTTTATTGTGCTCGCGTGCACCTACCTGGCAATACTCAGCAGCATACCGCTCGTAGCCGATATCCACTTTGCTCGGGGCCGTGACCTTGAGAGCGTGGGTAAATTCTCCCAGGCAGTCAGCGAATATAAGACGGCATCATCGCTTAACGTAACCGAGCCATTATATAAGACTTCGCTTGGCCAAGCGCTCTTTAAGCTTGGTAGAAAAACTGGAAACCAGGAATATTTGAGCCTCGGCACATCGGCATTCGAGCAAGCGCAGCATATCAACCCCATCAACGAACAGGCCTACTTCACAGCAGCAGCCTCGTACCTGGTTGCGGGTCGTGCCGGCAAACCCGTATATCTAAAAAAAGCAATCGAGAATAACAGCCGGGGCCTTGTGCTAAACCCGGTAATGGTCGATGCATACATCGATATGGGTGTTGCATACGCTTATCTAAACAATTACGATGAAGCCATCAGTACGTGGAGTCGAGCCCTTGCAATCGAGCCTAACAACGACCGCGTATATTATGATCTCGGGTGGATACACGAACGGAAAGGTAACCGCGTGCAGGCAAAACAGGCATACGGAAAGGCGTTACGACTAAATCCAAAACTACGTGAAGCGAGAGCGGCGTATGACCGCTTGTAAAAACCTTGAGTTTGCTATACTCTTTTCGGTAAGGTGCTTTGTATGACTTATGAGCAAGATACGGAATTCTCCGACTTTTTTAAAACTGACGTTGACGAGCAAGCCGAGCAGCAAGAAACCAAGGCAGGGGAAAAAATTAGCCTCTGGCTGGCTGGCTCAATTATCCTCTTTCTAATCATTGTTTTTGCCGTTGCAGCGCTCATCGTGCAAAGGGTCTATTTCGAGCCGCCCGTTGTGAGAACCGCCGTCGAGAGAGACCTGATTAAATACAAGGAAGCGGTGAAACGAAATCCCCGAGATGCAGAGGCGTATGTAGGCCTCGCCGGCGTGTACCTTGAGATCGAGCAGGTAGATAATGCAATCGACCAGCTTGACAAGGCCATTGAGATAGAACCGCGCTCCTGGAACGCGCATTTTGAGCTCGGTATGGCTTATACCGGTAAGCAAGAGCCCAATATCGCCGCAAGCCATTTCTGGCAGGCGGTAGCGATCGATCCGAACAACGAACTCGCGTTCTACCAGCTTGGAAAACTGTACCAGGACCAAAAGCAATACGGTCAAGCCGTTCAAGCTTTTCAAAAGACCTTAAAGGTAAATCCAACGCTTGCGGATGCCCACTACTTCTTGGGCTGCTGCTACGAAAAGACCAACAAAACCGATCTCGCGATAAAAGAGTATCGAGAAGCGTTAAAATACGTTCAGAGTTACCCGGAGGCCGAAAAGGCTTTGAAGCAACTCGAAAAATAAGATTAAGCGTAGGTTTGAAAGTATGCAGAGAATCAGTTTAAGAAGTTTTCTTATTACATTGCTGGCAATACTTGTGGTGATGACGTTAATCCTGCTCTACCTGTATTACCTCATCTCCCGTCCGCCTGGTATGCCCCCAGTGCAAACTAAAAACATGAAACACCTCTATAGCATTTACGGTTACGGCACAAAGGACGATGAGCTGCTCTATCGACCGACCGATGTATGCTTTGATGATGAGGGCAACATCTATATCGCCGATACCGGGCGTGCAAGGGTACTTGAGTTTCGCTCAGGCGGACAGTTCTTGCGTAAAATCGGCCGCAAAGGGGTCGGGCCGGGCGAACTCATGGAACCGGTCGGCGTCACCACCTCCAAAGACGGCAAGCTCTATGTCGCCGATAAGGCGTTAAGCAAGGTCGTGATATACGATAGGGGTGGTCACTACTTAAGCGAGTTTAAAGTTATGGTGCCGTTTAAACCATATGTTGCAAACGGCAAACTCTATCTCTCGACCTATGGCCACGTCATAGTCTACGATCTCAAAGGGCATGTATTAGCCAAGTGGGGCCATCAGGGGCGCGCTGAGGGCGATATGGATTCACCTTCAGGTCTGACAGTCGGTAAAGATGGCAGCGTCTACATATCAGATTCATTAAACCTAAGACTCGAAGCGTTTTCGCGTGATGGCGGCCTCTTATGGGTTAAAGGTAAACCTGCCGAGGACATCAAAGCGGTGGGCAGGACATTCGGCCTCCCCTGCGGTATCGTAATGGATGATAAAAACCTTCTTTACCTGATAGACGCATTCGATAACACAATAAAAGTGCTTACTCCAAAAGGTGAACAGATCGCAACGCTGAGCAAACAGGGCTCTAGGGAAGGCGAGTTGAACCTGCCATCCGGTATTGCGTTCGACCAGGATGGTGTGTTTGCTATCGCTGATAAATTCAACGATAGAGTGCAGGTCGTAAAGATAACGGTTGAGTAGCGAGCCGGTACTTGAATCCCGTATTAAGGTATATTTGGGCTTGAATGCAAGCGAGCTTTATGTTAGTATAGATTCGTTAGTTCGGTTATTTGGTGTTTAGGCAGTGCAAAGGTTTTTAGCAAGTAGGTTTTTATGCGTGTAGTAAGCAAAAGCGTACTCCTCGTTGCAGCAATCTTCTCTTTTATCGTAGCAACAGCATCAACAGCTCTGGCGATTGAGCCGACCACAACGGTGGCAGGCTACAATTGGCCGCAGATTTACGACTCGACCACAAATACGCCGCACGGCGGGTACACGACAACAACAAATAAATGTCAGGAATGCCATGCGGTGCACCTTGCGACCGGCAGTTACATGCTGACCAGGGCGAACAAAAGAGCTGAGACCTGCGATTTCTGCCATAACTATGGTGGACCTGGCGTCGGAACCGATGTCATGATGAATGCGGAGGGCCACGGCCTGGATGCCACGCAGACGGCTTCGACCACGATTACCGCCCCGGACGACACTATCCCCTCGTATCAGGTACAGACCGCGAAATGGGGCTGTCTCGAGTGCCATTCGGTACACGACAACCAGACGGTTAAGCTTACGGGGGAAACATCAACCTATTTACTAAAATCGAACCCGAATCCCGGTAAGACATATCTCTTCTATACCGTCACGACCGGTGAATCCTCGGAGACTATGTCTGAATGGTGCTCAACTTGTCACAACGCCGATTTCGGGCGCCATGATGATACGCAAACCGTGAAGAACGTCATGCTCGGCACTACGACTACGACGGTTTACGGCCATGATTGCTCCGGCGGAGGCTACAGCACCGATTCTGTCACAGGATATGCGGTGGTTACGGAGACTGACACATCAAACGAAGGTCCAACCTGCAAGCAATGCCACGTAGCGACGGGCACGGGCGGCAATTTCCCACACTCTTCTGAAAACACGTCACAGGCCGGCGACACACAAACCGTGGCACCGGATATGCTGATGGCCGGCACAATAGCCAATCAACTCGATAAGGTGTGCGAAACGTGCCACAATACCGCTTCCCTTCAGTAGCAGGGACAACGGTATGTACTGCTAGCATATGCACAGCCGACTTCACCTGCATTTACCATAATTTATGCGCTTGCTAATAAATTCGATTTTTGCGATAATATTAATGTGGTAACTACCGCAGGAATAAGCAATTTTGGTGGTGATTTTTAACTACATGCAACAACTACCCACCTCATCAATCTTGACCTTCAAAGATCACCCAACCACAGTAAAGATGGATTAAAGAGCCGGCTTGAGGAATTGTTTCAGCCTGGCTTTTAATTAACTACAGGAGGTTTTTATTAATGGGTTATAGGGGCAAACCTAGTATCTCACGCACTAAGACACTGGTAATCGCGGCTGCGGTCGCACTGGTTGCGATTATTGGAATCACCGGATTTCTTGGAGGGTGCGGCAGCAAAGGCAAAGATGAGACAAAACTTTCTTCAGCCGATATAGCAAAGGCGAAAAAGAACGGTACGCAGTTATATCAGCAAGGTAAGCTGGACCAAGCGATACCAGAGCTTAAAAAAGCCGTGGAAGGCGATCCAAAAGACATGCAAGTGCAGTTTCAGCTTGGGTATGCCTACGAGCGAAAAGGGCGACTTGACGACGCATATAAGCAGTATGGTGAAATACTTAAGGTGAATAAAGGGTCCGCCGATGCTCACTATAATGTGGGCAGGATTTTGGTGCAAAAAAAGCAGCTTGACAAAGCTATCACCGAATTTGAAACGGCGGCAAAAATGAATCCTAACTTCACCGCTGACTATGCTGCACTGGCAGATGCTTATACGCAGAAAAAGGAGTTTTCAAAAGCCCTTGCCACATATGACGGGCTGGCGAAAATCATAGGCTCCTCTGATAGCCTTTACCTGGCGCGTATACACAGCTCTAAAGGACTGATTTACAGGCAGCTGGGCCAGAGCGTTAATGCCAGAAGTGAATTCGAGCAGGCCTTAAAGTTAGACAAGAACAATAAGGAGGCTATAGCAGGCCTTAAGTAGTAAGCTGTAGTTGGCTCGGTTGGGATTATCCGGTTTCAAGTAATAAAGTTGTGTGCAAGAAGCAAGACCTAGTTTTTCAGATTAACATATTTCAGTAACAGTGGTAACAGTGGTTTACAAGTAGCAGTTCATGTTGTAGCAGAGGTGATACACGACTATGAAGCTTCTTTTGCACCCATTTCATAATTGGGTGATATGTTCCATTTTAAAAGGCTCTTTCGCGAATTATCATACGATAAGCTAGCAAGGCTGACCCTGTTTTTTGCGGTTGCCTTGCTTTTGGTATTTTTTGTAGACATAGCAAGCGCTTTTGCGGGAACCCTCACGGTCTCAGATTCCTCAACCGGTAATAGTGTGGCCGTTCGGGGCCAAACCCACGTTGCCGATGTTTTAAGGCTTTATGCTTCCCCGCCTGATACTGTGACCGTTACCGATGTCACTGTCGATACGAGCGGCACGGCACTCGATTCCGACATCAGTTTAGTTAAACTTATTTCAGATACCAACGGCAATGGCGCTATCGATGACGGCGAGCCGGTGCTTGCATCGACTACGACGGCAGGCAATGTTGCGCAGTTTACCGGGTTGGCCATCGATATTTCACCTGATACCACTGCCACCCTTCTGGTCGCATTCGATATCTCGGGTTTTGCGACGCTTGGCAGAACGATTCAGAGTACTCTTCATTATAATGTTGACCCATCGCTCAGCGACATTAAGGTCGATGCTGCAAGCACGGTTAATCCTTTTCCAGACCTTATCGGCACTTTGGCTACCATTGATTCTGGCGGTGAGACGCTCTCCGTCAGCCAGGCAAGTGTTGCCGATACCGCGACGGCGCAGGGCCAGGGCTCGGTCGTGCAAAAACTTCTGCTTCAT
>NZ_JBTSLF010000075.1:0-13381 GCF_054640775.1 Candidatus Aquicultor sp.
AAGCGCAAGCCGGTTTCATCGTTCGCAGCTCGGCGACCATCGAGGACACCCCGAAGGCAAGCTTTGCCGGGATACTTTCATCGTACCCCGACGTTCACGGCCTCGAAGATATGACCGATGCGGTGCGCAGGTGCTGGGCCTCTATCTTCACGCCAGAGGCGCACATCTACCTCAAAGAACAGGGAATGCTCGCAGAACAGCCCCAGCAAACTGAAAAAAACGAACAAAACGAACAAATCCAGCAAACCTCACAAATCCGCCAAACCGGGATTGGCGTTGCTGTGCTAACCCAGGCGATGATACCCGCCGAGCGCTCGGGAATAGTGTTTTCGATGGATACCGTGACCGGCGACACCGATAAGGTCATCGTGGACGCCATCTTCGGGTTCGGTGAGGAAATCGTCTCGGGTGAAGTAACGCCCGAGCGCTATGTCTATTCGCGTAAGCGGCAGATGATAGTGAGCCGCAGGATGGGCAGACAGACCGAATTTACCACCCCAACCGGTGAGCGCAAGCCTGTTTTTGAAAATCTCCGACTCCTACCAAAGCTCAGCGACCGCGAGGTATGCGAGCTCGCTACTATCGGGATACGCCTCGAGCAGCTTTTCGGAGTTCCCCAGGATATCGAGTGGGCCTTTAGCGAGGGCCGGTTTTATGTTCTGCAATCGAGGCCGATTGTCATCGGCGAACGTTATGAGAAACTGTTTCCACAGGTAGGGGAGCAGACGGTTCTCTTGCGGGGTGTCGGCGTGAGCCCTGCGGTGGGCTCGGGGTACGTCCACATGATCAGCCCGGAAGAGGTGCCCGAGGTCGCGCCGAACACCGTCATCGTTGCACGCCGTATAACCAACGACCTCGCCGTCCATCTGCGACGGGCCGCCGCGGTAGTGACCGATGAAGGGGGAGCCACGAGCCACGGCGCAAATATCCTGCGTGAGTTCGGTGTGTCTTGTGTTTTCGGGACAGGCAACGCCACCGAAAGGCTGAGAGAGGATCAAGTGGTTACCGTCGACGGCTTTCGCGGGGTTGTCTACGAGGGCGATCTCGGTGTTATTGTAAGGGAGATATCCGCTGTGCCGCCGACCGAAACGCGGGTATTCGTTTCTATCCTTATCCCAGAAAAAGCCCGCAGCATCGCCCCATTTGCCGACGGCGTCTCGTCGCTTCGGGATGACTATTTCATGCTCGAATCCGGCGTTCATCCCATCAAGATGATCGAAGAGGGGCTGGGACCGTATCTCGAGGACAACATAACCAACGGTATTATCCAAACGCTTTCGATGTTCGGGGATAAGCCCGTCTGGTACAAAACCATGGATGCTCCAACCGATGAGTTCAGAAGGCTTAAGGGCGCCGAAGACCCCGAGGAGAGAAACCCCCTATTCGGCTGGCGCGGAATCGGGCGCGAGCTTGAGGAGCCCGAGATGCTTAAACTCGAGCTGAGAGCCATTAAGCGGGCGCTCAATAAAGCCGGTGGAAACCTCGGCGTCAAGCTTCCCTTTATCCGCTTCGTCGATGAGCTGATTCAGGTGAAGCGGCTCATGCGTGAGGTCGGGTTGAAACCCCATGAGGATGTCGAAGTCGGCATCTCCGTTGAAAACCCGGCGGTCGTGTTTACGCTCGACGATTTCATCGACGAGGGCATCGATTTTATCAGCATCGGCTTGAGCGATCTCGTTATGTGCACGCTGGCGGTCGACCGTGAGAGCCAGAAGGTGGCCGGTCTCTTCAGGCCCGACCATCCGGCGGTGCTTCGCCTGCTCGGTGAGATAGCGAGTGTTGCCGGCAGAAACGGCATATTCACGTGTGTTGCAGGCGAGAGCGCGAGGCATCCCGAAGTGTTGCCGTTCCTCATACAATCCAAGTTCGACGCTATAGGCGTGTCACTTTCCTTCTTTGCCGATACCAAGCGCGAAGTCGCCCGGCTTGAGCACGAGGCGCGAGCAGAGGGTCGCCATATCGCCGGGCTCTAGAGAAGGAAACCACCCGGCCCCACCCTGAGCCCCTTCCATAACCAGGCATTTTGTCCAGTAGAGTCATGAAGTATCGGTATATTATTTCAAACGCTTTAATTACACAAAATATCTCGTTAGAACCCGCGAAATCGGGGAACCTAGATACGTAGACCGGCGAATCCGGCCCGGTGCTGTTGTACCGGGGTTTATCACCGGCACTACTGAACGATTTTAGGAGGTGAGATCGATGGCAACAGCAACTAGAGCTAACAGGCTTAACTGGTTAGACTGGACCGCCCTTACCCTCACTGTTATTGGTGCGCTTAACTGGGGTTTAGTCGGATTCTTCAACTTTGATCTAATTAGGGCGATCTTTAGCGGAAACGGATCACCGACTGCGACAATTACGCTATTCTCCGACGTTATATTCGCGATTGTCGGGTTAGCTGGTCTATACTCGATTTATTCACTCTACAAAGTAAGCCAGATGCGGGCCGGCGCAATGCCAGCTGAAGAGCGTATGAGAAGGGCTGCTTAGTGTTCGGTCTAGTTATACTGTCTTGAGTACATGCCTTACTTGCGAGGTGGGTGGCGATTGTCACCCACCTTTCTTTGTTTCAAACACCCCAGGTACGGGTATAAGCACTACAGTAAAAGGTAAACGCCTGCATGGCTGACAAGGGTAAGAATTCAAGAAGAAACGAAAGGAGCCATCCCGATGCCTGATTTTGTAAATCCGTTTAGCGGCATGGTGCCCAGAAAAATGACGAAAGAAGAACTATTGCGTGCGATACGGCTGGATCTTAGCGCAGAAGAAGAGGCCGTTCATCTCTATATGGCGCATGCCGACGCGACGGATGACCCGCTTGCAAAGAAAGTCCTTATCGATATCGCAAACGAAGAGCGCATCCACGTCGGCGAATTCCAACGCCTCCTCAGCATCCTCGCCCCCGACGAAGATAAGCTGTTGGCCGATGGCGCCCGCGAAGTAAATGAGATGAACGCTGAAGTTTCTGGAACAGATGGCTAGTAACGAACAGAATCCAGAAGGCGGTTTTAAGGTTTTATTCTGAATTCTGACTCCTGGCTTCTGTTTATGTTAAGCTTAAGCCGTAAAAATGATAACGGTGACGTATCATACAGCTCTTGTAAAGGAAGATTACAATGACCGCAAAGTGTCCCGGTTCCGATATGAGAAACATAACGGCGGGAGTATATGCGTGTCCCAAGTGCGGTTACGGTGTTGAGATATTCTCGGACGAGATGTGCAGAAGATGCCCGAAATGCAAGGAATGGGTCGAGAAGAAAGAGACCCCATCGTGTGTGCAGTGGTGCCAATCCGCCCGCTCATGCCTGGGTGAAGAGCGCTGGAAGGCCGTCATGGATGTGCTCGGCAAAGATACGGAGAAACCTTAGGCGGCCTCGTCTTTGTTTTCTAAGCCTCCCATGAGATGCGTCTGAAACCAATCGACCGTGAGCGCTAACACCATCCGGTAATCCTCCGGGTCGGTGAAGAGGTGGTCCGCGCCTTCGATGATCTGCAGGGAGGCCGGCGCCGTCATCTCCCTAAAAAACCGCTGTGTCTGGGGTAGCAGCGGATCATTGGTGCCCTGAATAAAGAGGGTCGGCGTTCGTATTTCCCCCGCGCGCTCGTAAAGGTCCGGGAATTCGCCGTTTGTCCGCGGGGCCCGCAATACCATCGTCGCTATCCTGCGTTCTAGGCTAAGGTAAAGGCAGGTTAAGCACCCCGAGCTTGATCCGTGAAGCCCTATCTTATCCCCGTCGATATCGTCCCGCAACTCCATGAGCGCCACCGCATGCCGCAGGTCGTCGAGTTGCTGATCGATGGTCGAGTCCCGCTTGGTCCCCTCGCTCTCGCCGTGGCCGGTATAGTCAAACAAAAACGTGGCGATTCCCCGGCCGACCAGCTCATCGGATATCGGTACGCTGCGCGGGCTGTTCTTGCTGCTATCAAAGCCATGCGAGAACACGACAACCGGATAAGGCCCGGGTGCCGCGGGTACGTTTAGAACCCCTGCGAGCGTGTATCCCCTTGAATTTACAAAAAATATCCTTTGCTCCATACCCCTTTATACGCATCTGTTTTACACCCTAAACAAAATTTGGACTTATCACTGAAGTGCCGGTTATACTTGCCGATACAAAATTTGAGGAAATTCACGATTCAGACACATAGGGAGGCAAAATGGGAAGCTCAGAAAAATCCAAAACATCTAATAAAACACCTAATAGATCATCTAATAGTTCAGCTAATAAAACATCCAATGTCAGTCATGCAGAACTAGCCGATGCGAAGCGTTATATCAAGCTCTCCGGCAGCGGCTCGATAGTGCGGTCGTATTTTAAAGAGACCCATTGTTCGGTCGAGAACACAGAAATCGACAGCAAAGGCCTCTATTGTTTTGAAAAGCTTATCCGCCTGGCATTCATCCAGTCGATGAAAGACGATTTCGTACTGGGACAGCAGGAGGGCTTTATCACATACATCACCGGTCTAAACGAGAATTTCGAATCCCCAAATGTCAGCGACTGGCGACCCGAGCAGGCGGCCATACGCGTTGCCGATTTCATATTGAGCTTCTATAACCTCTACGTCTACCAGTGGAAAAAGCACGGTCGCCTCACTGAAAAATCGCTTGCGAAGTTCGTTGAAATCGCCCACGAGTGTCTCGATTTCAGCTATCTCAAGCTCAGCGACAAGTTCAATAACTTACCCAAAGACATTAAAGAGACGGTAAACAAAGCCTTTTTCTTAACTAATAGCAGGATTGATGAGTGGTATGAAGAAAGAACTATGGAGGTTTCGGCAGTATAGCCTTATCTGCCGGCTTCTCTTTTACGTCATCGAGAAACAGGGTATATCAAGCTCGAAGATAGCGTAGACGGCGCTTTTCTTCGACGCCGTTGGCCCGCTATTAGAAATCGAGATCCCATGGAGAACACTGGAAACACCGAGAACTTCTTAGATACTGCGGTTGAACTTGCGCTTCACGCCGGTCACCTCATCAAACGGTTAGCGAAACAACCCCACACTATAACCTATAAAGGGGCAATCGACCTTGTAACGGAGGCCGATGTGCAATCAGAGGCGCTCGTAATTGCCGGCATAAAAGAGCGTTTTCCCGACCACGGTATTCTAGCCGAGGAGAAAGGCAGTGAGCAGGGCGAATCTGAGTTCCTTTGGATCATCGATCCGGTCGACGGCACCACCAACTACGCACACGGCTTTCCCGTATACGGCGTTTCCATTGCGCTTGAATACCGGGGCGAAGTAATCGTCGGCGTGGTCTACGAGCCCAATCTCGATGAACTGTTTACAGCCGAAAAAGGGAAAGGCGCGTTTTTAAATGGCGCGCCGATTCGGGTTTCCGAGACCCGCGATCTCGATAAATCGCTTCTTGCGACCGGTTTTCCCTACAACTTCAGGACCGATCCCGACCGCATAATCAAACTCTTCACCGCCTTTTCACTCAAGGCCCAGGGAATACGAAGGGCGGGGGCCGCCACAATCGACCTGGTCTCTCTTGCCTGCGGACGCTTCGACGGCTTTTGGGAATTCGGCCTCAAGCCCTGGGATATGGCCGCCGGTGGTTTGATCGCCATCGAAGCCGGAGCCAGGATTACCGGGATGGAAGGCCAGTCCTATGACATACGTGTCCCCGAAATCGTTGCGAGTAACGGGTTTATCCACGACCAGATGTTAGCAGTAATTAACGAAGCTTCAAAATAAGTGTGTTATCCTTCGTTCATTTTCTTCAGGATGCGGACGAGTTCTTCCTGCTCTTCTCGTGAGAGGCGCTCGACGTAAGGCGTCAATATCATGCGGTGCGCTTCTTTCGATCGCTCAACGACATCGCGACCTTTATCCGTTAGGTGAAGGCGGGTCACCCGGCGATCTGCGGTGCAGGGGGTGCGCGTTGCATATCCCGCCTCAACCAGGCGGTCTACTGTGACGGTCGCGGTGGGCTGGCTGACGCCGATGCTGGTCGCAAACGTCGAGACGTCGCAGCCCTCATTAGCCGAAAGCATTCTCAGCGCATTGTGATCTGCACGGCTGACCCCGAGAATCCTGCTCACATGCTGCGGGCGGGACTTCCTTAATACGCTTAAGAGACCGTCCAGTATTTCATCTATATTGCGATCCAGAAACTGCACCTTGCATTTCTCCTAATACTTAGATAAACTAAGTATAACATGCTTTTGTAAATTGTCCAGATTATACAATACCCAGTCTGTAATGGTAGTATCGTAATCGGGAGTATAAAATATAAGCATAAAATATATATCGAGCTTCGATATTATAGAATTACTAAGTATATGGCTGAGAGGCAAGCAGTAATCTTCAGAACCACGCAATCATGGAACCACCGGACTACATCGAGATAAAGCTCCTGAAGGAAGAATCAGCTATCAGCTATAGGCGGCTTTGAAAGGAGCATGAAAATGGCATTTAACGATCGTTTCTTGAAAGCATGCAGGCGCGAGCCGGTAGACGCGACACCGGTATGGTTGATGCGCCAGGCGGGCCGGTACATGAAAGAGTACCGCGACATCCGCGCGAAACACGACTTTCTCACGATGTGCAAAACACCCGAGGTAGCTGCGGAGGTAACGCTGCAGCCAGTCAATGCGCTCGGCGTCGACGCGGCGATCCTCTTCGCCGACATTCTTCTTCCTCTCGAAGGCATGGGTATTGACCTCGAGTTCGCAAAGGGCGAGGGCCCGGTCATCCACAATCCCGTGCGCAACCAGGCAGATGTCGATGCGATCAGGATCATCGAAGCAGAAGAAGCCACCCCCTACGTTGCTGACGCCATTAAGATAGTGCGGCGCGAACTCGAGGGACGCGTTCCCCTTATCGGGTTTTCCGGGGCACCGTTTACCCTGGCCAGCTACATAGTAGAGGGCGCCGGCTCACGTGACTACCGCTATGCCAAAGCTATGATGTACGAGGCGCCTGAGGCATGGCACGGCTTGATGGAGAAACTCGCCGAAATCGTCACCCGTTACCTGCGGATGCAGATACAAGCGGGCGCACAGGCGGTTCAGATGTTCGATTCCTGGGTCGGCGCGCTCGGGCCGGTAGACTATGAAAAATTCGTTATGCCGTACAGCAAGCGGGTTATGGATAACCTCGCCGGCGACGGCGTACCGAGAATACATTTTGCAAATAACGCATCAACGCTTCTCGAGCTCGTTGCGGCGGCCGGCGGCGACGTAATCGGCGTCGACTGGAGGATCAACCTTGATGTTGCCTGGCAGAGGATCGGCTATGACAAGGCGATACAGGGAAACCTTGACCCGATGACCCTGTTCGGTCCAACGGAATGTATCGAGGAGCGAGTACAAGATATTCTTAACCGCGCGGGCGGACGTCCCGGTCACATATTCAACTTAGGCCACGGCATCCACAAGGATACCTCCGTAGAACATGCCAAAGCCCTTATCGACGCGGTACATAAACTAAGCAAGAGATAGACCACGTTGACCGTTAAAGGAGAGATCAAGGTGTCTTCTAATCAACCCGGCAAAGAAACGATAGGCGTTATGCTGATGGCCTTCGGGGGACCGGACTGCCTCGATGCGGTCGAGTCGTTCATGGAAAAACTCATGAAGGGAAGAAAACCCACGCCCGAGATAGTGGCTAGGGCAAAGGATAAGTACCGCCTCATCGGAGGAAAGTCCCCGCTTCCCGAAATCACAAAACGGCAGGCTGATGCGCTCGAGTCGAAACTTAATGAGCTAAGCGACGGGTCCGTGTCGTTTAAAACGTGCGTCGGGATGCGCTATTGGCACCCGTTTATCGAGGATACGATCACGCAGATGGCGGCCGACGGCATACGCCGGGCCTTCGCGATCAGTATGTCCCCGCACCATTCAAGGGTCAGCACGGGGGCCTACGCCGAGGAGATAGACCGCGTGGTCTCAGAGAAAAACCTCGATATTTCAGTAAAGATAATCGGCGGCATGTACAATCATCCGGTCTTTATAGAGGCGGTCGCCGAAAAAATCACCGCAGCCATCGAACGATTCCCGCGCGAACGGCACTCCGATATCCAGGTTATCTTTAGCGCACACAGCCTCCCCGTAGCCTACATCGAATCCGGCGATCCGTATGTCGAGGAAATCAAGGCGACGATTGACGAGGCTCTTAAAAAAACCGGTCCACTCTCCTGGCGGCTTGCATTTCAAAGCAAGGGGAGCATCCCCGGAGCTTGGCTGGGGCCGGTGGTGGAAGAGGTCTATGAAGAGATAATCGCCGGTGGGCATAAGGACGTGCTCGTCGTTCCGGTAGGATTTGCGGCAGACCACGTCGAGACCCTGTGGGACCTGGATATTCTTCATAAAGGGCAGGCCGAAAAGCTGGGATTAAACTATGAGCGCTCCGACGCGCTCAACGACTCACCCAAGTTTATAGAGGCGCTGGCATCGATGGTGCTGGAAGCGTTAGATAGTAACTCATAGCATCTGTAAAGATTTTAGCTGATGGCTGACCGCTGAAAGCTGATTAATGTAAGAAGGTGGAAAGCATGAAAAAGGTGGCAATCATAGGTGGAGGTATAACCGGGCTCTCTGCGGCCTATGCCGTTAAGCGGGCTATCGACGGCGGGGCGGATATCGACTACGTTCTGCTCGAGAAAAACCCTCGTCTCGGTGGTAAAATCCATACCGAGCGCACCGATAACGGGTTTGTAGTCGAAGGCGGCCCCGACTCCTTTATCTCGACCAAGCCCTCGATTTTCGAGCTTGCAAAGAAACTGGGCTGCGAAGACAGATTCATTATCAGCAACGACGACCTTAAAAAAACCTATATTCTCGTAAAGAACAAGCTGCGCGAGCTGCCGGATGGCGTCATGATGATCGTCCCGACCAAAGTCATGCCGTTTATAACCACCAATCTGTTTTCCTGGCCGGGCAAGGTCCGCATGGCCATGGACTTTTTCATCCCCAGGAAAGAACCGGGCGACGAGACGCTGGCAAGTTACGTTCGCAGGCGTCTTGGCAAAGAGTGCCTGGACAGGCTTGCCGATCCACTGGTCGCAGGTATCTATTCAAGCGACCCCGAGACGATGAGCCTTGAAGCGACCTTCCCTATCTTGCTGGACATGGAGCAGAAATACGGCAGTATAACTAAAGGCATGATCGCATCGATGAAGGCCAGGCTTAAGGCCGCTCCCCACGGGGCTAAACCGGGCGCCCCGGCGGGCCCTAAGCGCACACTGCATATGTCAATGAAAGGCGGCATGCAGGATATCGTCGATGAGCTTTGCAAAGCCGCGGATAAAGACAAGATACTTGTAAACGCCGAAGTCGCGGGAATAGAAGCAAAAAGCGAGAATGGCATAACCGTATACGAGCTGCAGATGACCGACGGCACGACAATCGTGGCGGATGCGATAGTCTTCGCTTCTCCATCCAACGACACGGCAACGCTTGTCGAAAAAATCGATACGCAGCTGGCGGGCGTTTTGAACGAAATCCCGCAGGCGTCGTCGGCGACCATTTCCCTTGCATACCGCAGAAAAGACGTAAAGCACGATTTCAAGGGCTTCGGGTTTCTGGTTCCGCTTGGGGAAGGGTACAAAGTCAAAGGCTGTACCTGGAGTTCCACCAAGTGGAGCGGGCGTATCCCCAATGACGAGTACGCCATGATCCGCGTAGTTCTGGGCGGCGCACGGTCTCAGGAAAACGCGTTTCTCCCGGATGATGAGCTAAGGGCTATAGTAAAAGCGGAGCTGAAAAAGGTTATGGGCATCGATGCCGAACCGGCCGAAAGCTGGATATTCCGTTGGCCGAACGCCATGCCCCAATACACCCTCGGGCACCTCGATCGCCTGAAAAAGATAGAAGAGCGCGCATCCGCACACCCCGGCATGTTCTTGGCCGGCGGTTCCTATCGCGGTGTGGGAATACCCGATTGCATAAATTCGGGAACAAAGGCGGCCGAAGAAGCTGCGGCTTACCTTACGGGCATCACAGAACCGGCCAGAGTCTAATAAATCTAACTTACGGTTATTGTCGACGTTTCACGATTGCGCAATTATAATATACAGTTAATACAAGTGGTAGTGGATTTATCAGCGCACTAAGCGATTTGAGCGTGGTGGCCATGGAAATCGATACAAAAGTCTCGACCCGACGAAACGTTAGCTCATATATATCGGTCATAATTGGACTGCTTATCGTAGTTGGTCTTTACCTGGCAAGTTTGTACAGTTATAACCTTTTTCATAGCCTGGCCGAGCTGTTCAGCATAATCGTGGCCGCCGGCATCTTTATGATCGCCTGGAATTCACGCAGGTTTCTTAACAACAACTACCTGCTGTTCATCGGCATCGCCTATCTGTTCATCGGTGGCGTCGATCTTTTGCACACGCTCGCATACAAGGACATGGGGGTATTCCACGGATACAGCCCAAACCTTGCAACTCAGCTCTGGGTTGCCGGACGCTATATGGAAAGTATAGCGCTGTTGCTCGCACCGCTGTTTCTCGGGCGCAGATTGGGAGTCAAACCGGTATTTGTCGGCTATATGGCTGTGATGGTGGCCCTGCTGCTATCACTCTTTTACTGGCACAATTTCCCGGTTGCTTTTATCGAGGGATCAGGGTTAACCCCATTCAAAAAGATCAGCGAGTATGTGATCTCGCTCATCCTTTTGGGTTCTCTCATCCCGCTCTACAAAAAACGCTATGCATTTGACCCCGGCGTTCTGCGACTACTAATCGCATCGATCGTTGTTACAATCGCACAGGAGATGTCGTTTACTTTATACACCGACCCGTTCGGCTTTACCAACATGATCGGTCATTTTCTAAAAATCCTTGCATTCTTCCTGGTCTATAAAGCAATTATTGAGACGGGCCTTGCACAGCCCTACAGCCTGCTTTTTAGAGAGTTAAAGCAAAGTGAAGAAGCGCTCAGGCAAAGCGAAGAACGCTTTCGCCTGCTGATCGCCGGCGTAAAGGATTACGCCATCTATATGCTTAACCCCGATGGCCTGGTTGCCAGTTGGAACGAGGGCGCCGAACGCATAAAAGGATATGCGGCGGATGAGATAATTGGCGACCACTTCTCCCGCTTTTACACAAACGATCAAACCAAAGCCGACAAACCGGCGGAAGAACTCAAGAGTGCTCTGGCCGAAGGTATGTTCCAGGAAGAGGGCTGGCGTGTGCGTAAAGACAGCTCCCGTTTTTGGGCCAACGTCACCATTACCCCGGTCTATGATGCCGCTGGCAACCATCACGGCTTTACCAAGATCGTTCGGGATATGACCGAGCGCAAGCGTGCCGACGCATTGAGTGAAGCGCTTGATAATATAAAAGCGGTAATCAGCTCAACCCTTGAATTTGACGACATTATGCAAGGCGTAATTATCGATTCCACAAAGGCGATAGGCGCCGAGGCGGCCGGTATCATCCTTCGCGAAGGCGATCACTGGGTTGCCAAGTACCTTTATGGCGTCTCAGAAAATTTAGTCGGTCAGGTGTTAAGCGATGATCAGGCGAAAGCCACGGTTATGGCCGCTACAAGTAAAACGCCGGTCGTCAGTCTCGATACCTTCCATGACGAACGGCTCGACCCCGGAGTAATGAAAAGCTTTGGCCTCAGGTCGCTAATCGCGATCCCATTAACGCTGGAGGATAAGGCAATTGGCACGCTTGTCTTCGGGTACGTTTCGTCACCGGTCGCATTTACCGACGTCCAGGTCGAATTTGCAAGCAAACTCGGGGCTGCCGTATCCATAGCGATGGAAAACGCCAGGCTCTATGAAGCCGAGCACAGGATAGCCGATACGCTTCAAGCGGCAATCCTAACCGTCCCGCAAAACATTCGGGGGATAGAGTTCGGCTACCATTACCGCTCCGCGACTGAGGCCGCAAAAATCGGCGGCGACTTTTATGATTTCTTTGAACTTGGCGGCGACAGAGTCGGTTTTGCAGTCGGCGACGTATCCGGCAAAGGTCTTGAGGCCGCCGCTATAACCTCAATGGTAAAAAGCACGATGCGGGCCTTTGCATATCGCGATTGCAACCCATCCTGCGTGCTTGCAGAGACCAATAACGCCATCGGGCGGCAACTGTCCCTCGGACAATTCGTCACGGCGATTTATGGGGTTATCGATCTTGTAACCGGTTCGATCAGCATGGCAAGCGCCGGCCATCCCGACCCGTTTACCTGCGGCGAGGACGGGTGCGTCCAACCATCGGCACACCGCAATTACCCCCTTGGCATTTTCCCGGACACCGATTTCGACATGTTTGAAGTCAAACTTGCTCCGGGTGACTCGATGGTGCTGTTTACCGATGGATTAATCGAGGCAAAACGGGGCAGCGAGCTGTTCGGCGATGACCGCGTACATCAGACCTTGAATATTGTCTACCGGGAATCGGTCAACGAAATAATCGATGCGCTTCTAACATCTGTCGGAGAATTTGCCGGCCACCGTTTCTCTGACGACATGGCCATTGTCGCATTTAGATACATGGGTGTCGCGCCTGGTGCTGAACATGACAGAGAAAATGATAAAGGGCGGCATCTTGCGTATAACACCCTACGCTACGAATTCTCCGCGGTCCACCTCCAACAGGTCGAGCGTGACCTGGCGCATCTCCTCTGTATCCAGGAGCAATCCGGGAATGAGATGTGCAGCCAGCCGTACCATGTCCTCGATGGCATCGAAGTCCTCCTCACGAACACCCGCCGCCTTCATCTCATCGCGACCCATCTTAAGCGGATACGCAAACCTATCGGAAGCATGTTGACCGAACTCCGCCAACGCTTCTTTCCCCTGGTCATATGATGGTTGCGACATAACCGTCTTTAAATCGTCCCAGGCGAGTTCTAGAAATCCTGGCCAGACGGCGATTGCCTTAAAATCCTTTCTTATCATGGGCGCCCCCGTTGTCGCCATAATATCCCGGTAGATGGCCTTTACGGTACCGGGCGCATCCTCCTCTTCAACCTGGCGAATAGCGATCTTGCGGATGACCCTATCGCCGAAGGTATCGTGGGCGGACGCAGCATCACCGTTACCGCCGATCGTTGCCCCACCGACCGCCATGAAAAGCGCCTCGGCAATGAGCAATAGTTTAGGGTTGCCGTATTGAAACGCTTGGAGCGTTGTTTGTATATCGACCAGGTCATCGACCGAGATGCCGTAAGCCAGCGCATCTTCATGCTTGTAGGCAGGTACATGCGCGTCAGACACAAACGTTTCCGCAAACCCCCTGGCGCGCGCCACGTCGGCATAAAACTGCTCCGTACCTACCGATTGCTTGATCTGCCCCCAAACGAACTGCAGGAACGATGGATATCCGGCAAACGACTGAAACATCCCCGGAACGAATGGCAGCTGAAGCGATTGCTTTATATCCTCGTAGATATCCTTGACCGCACCG
>NZ_JBTSLF010000076.1:0-13313 GCF_054640775.1 Candidatus Aquicultor sp.
CCACATTATTTGCTATTACCGCTGCCTGAGCGATGATGCGTCAAGACCTTTTTGCAGTGAAACAAATGTGTCGTTCGAAAACAACTGATCCAACATCAACCTCGATCACCTCCGCTTGCCTCAAGACCTTCAAAGACCTCGTCAAAGTTACTGCCTGAAGCGATAAACCTATCGATCAATTCCTTCTGAAAGCGCCATTCTTTGCCAATCTTAAGACCGGGCAATTTCTTCTCCCTGGCCAACCTGCAAATCGTGATCTGGCTCATCTGCAGGTACTCGGCTAGTTGCTTTGTGGTCATTATCTCGGCGCTTCTACCCTTCATCTTCTCCTCCGGCTTTGCCGATACGCTTGCCGCTCTTACGGCCCTTATGCCTATTCCTTAGCAAGCAAGGCTTTGTATATTTTATAGCAATATCCGGTCCTATAGCAACTGATAAATTGTGTTTCCGGCTTATTTTATCGTTTGCTATACTTTGAGAGCCTATCAGTAACTAGTGTGCTTTTATCATCGTTTTCTATCTGTTGCTATTGTTTGCTATCGTTTTGTATGCAACTAATTACAGACAAGTGCCTTGCCATGCTTTGGCATACTTTTTGTTTTGGGAAGCTAAATTATATACGCGACGAGAAGAATACGATGGAGCTTTTCGACTCGGAGGGATCTTCAGGAAGGTTTATTACGATTTGATTGGAACGGAACGCCTCAATCGGTCGGCGCTCCTTGGCTTCTGTTTCCAGTCCAGCCAACGTCAAATGCCTTTCCTTCGCTTCCTCTGGTTCTAAGTTCCTTGCTAGAGCTTCTGACACGTCTAACCTCTTCAACAAAAAGATTTTTGAACCTAGTACAATCTTCGGCACCAGAGAAGAAGACTTAACCTTTTTTTAAAGAATTTGCGATCGCAAGGATCAAGCTGCTTGGTCTCACGTACCGATTACGTTATACGAAAACACCTACACTCTCTCTTACCTGCTCGATCAAGAGCGAGGCGGGATACTTCTGGGCTCCCGCATCCAGGATTTCCATCGCCTCGTCGAGTTCACCCAATTTTGTTAACGTGCGCCCCAAGGATATGTAAAGGGTGATCTCTTCGACTCCATTATTGAGCGCCTCAAAAAAGAATGTCCGGGCTTCTTCATAAAACTCGCTTCCCAAAGAGGCCCTCCCGAGAATAAAGAACGCCTCGCCATCGGCACACCCGGCCTCGTACGCCTTGATCAGCTCTTCGACCGCCACATCGTTCTGCCCGACATCATAGTAAATCTTGCCAAGGAAAAGGCTCGCCTCGCCGGGGGATACCTCAAGCTTGTCCAGCAGCTTTACCGCTTTCTTAAATATCTTGGTTTCGCCAAGCTCAAGCAATTTTCGCATAAGGTCCACGGCCAACCGCTGCATCTCTTCACGGTTATCCTCGATTGCAATCGACACCTTGCGCCCGCTTAAGGTATCGGTTAAGGCGCGATATAGCTCTTTTATAGGGTCATGGACACCCTCCGGTAGCGAGTCGATCGTTGCGTATGCACCCTCATAGTCCCCCAAAAGCAGGTTGCAGACTACCCTGTCCATGGACGCACTGGGATAGAGCCGGCTTGAAGCAGCGATATCCCCAAGGGTGTCAGCGGCTTCCCGGTAGCGTTTTGCGTTGAGTAAGCACTGCCCCCGCAGCAGAGACGTCTGAGAAGGATCAGTAGTAACGCCGGTCATCTTATCCAGGTATTCAAGCCCGATTTCGTGATGACCGGCCTGGCTGAAAACCAGCGCTAACGCCAACAGCACCTCGTCAGCACGTATATCCACACATGATTCGAGGGATTGCCGCAACCCTCCCGGACCTTCACGACGCATCAATATCGACCCAAGCTCGACAAGCGCCGGGCTATATCGCGGATTGTATTCAAGAGCACGTCTATACTCACTCACGGCCTGCTTTTCGTCCCCGATCGCCAGGTATGCCTTGGCGAGTTGATGGGCCGCTACATGGCCACCCACGCCCGGATGGCTGACATATATCCTGCCGGACGGACCGGCCTCCAAAGCCATCCCGAACGACGCGATCGCAGCGGCATACTCCCCTGTTTCCACCTGTATCAATCCCTCGATATAAAACAGGTCCGTGTAGTCCTGGTACGCCTCTTTGGCATCCGTTAAGACCTTTAACGCCTCGCGATACCTACCGATCTCTTTTAGACATATCGCTAAGTTCCTTACAAGTTTGGATGCATGCACGACATCAAGACTTGAGAGATTAGCAAACGCTTTTTTATAGGTCTCAAGCGCCTTCTCATAATCCTTGCGCTGTATGTACACATTGCCCAGGTTAAACCTCGCGACAGTATTTTCAGGTTTTCTGGCGAGTTCTTTTAAAAGAATAGTGAGGGTATCCTGGCCTATCTCTTCCCTATCCTGAGCAGTTCCTCTGTAGGCATAGCGGTTGACCCTGATTCTCGCAAAACCGGCGCTAAGATTAGAGCCATGCAACATATCTAATACGGGTCCGGTTGATGTACTGCTCTGGCGATATTCCGGCCGGTTTCTCCAGAGCCGGAAGGTAAGGTCGATGATGCTATCGTTCTCACTAACGAAGTTTAGCTGGTTAAAGAAAAACCCCTCACGTTCCGAATCCTCAAGAAGTTCCCTGACAACAAGCGTATCCTCGCTCACCAACTCTTCATCGGCGTTAAGATACATTACCCAGTCGCACTTCGCATGCGACGCAGCCACATCTCTGGTCTGTGCTAAGTCGCCGGACCGCTCATGGAAGAAGATCTTAGCGCCAAAACCCTTGGCTATATCGATCGAGCGGTCGGTTGACCCTATATCAACAACGATAATCTCATCCACGACATCCTTGGCACTGCTGAGACAGCGTCCGATAGTATCCTCATCATCTTTTACGATCACCACCAACGATAGCGTGGGCGACTCGACATACTTATCCGGAAAGCGCCATGGCTCCTGCATATAGCGCTCTGCATAGACCTCGATCGGGTCCCTGTACGCCTCTTGCTCCGCTAATGCACCGATTGCCGGTTTCACGACCATTAATTCGTGTGTGCCGATTGCGTTGTTTTTACCGCGATTCTCGGCGGTCGAACCACCGGCCTGTGCTAAAGCATACGGTCCGTCCGGCCTCACGCCGGTTATGGAGCCGCCGCAATGATGAACAAAGGTATCTCCCGCACGGACGAGTTTAAAGCCCGCAGACTGCGCCCTGTTGCAGTAGCCGGTATCATCGAGGCCGCTTGTGCCCGCATCATCGGGCAAAAGACCGATTTTCTCAACCACCGACTTCCGGGCCAAAAGACAAAAACCGGCAAGCACGTCTATCTCAATATGCTTTGACGTATCCCGCTTGTTAAATCTCTTAGCGAATTTGTGCATTGCCACAATCGAAGCACCATATGAAACCCGCACCGCCTGGCCTTCCGCCGCCAAATTCGACATCGGTCCGACCAGGCCGACTTTGGGATCACTTTCTATGCAGGCAAGTAAGTTATCAAGCCAATTTGCGGTAACTACCGCATTACCCTCTAAAAAGAGCAGATAGTCCCCGGAAGCAAGCTTAACCGCCTGGTTATAGAGCTTCGCAAATCCCAAACCCGCCTCGTTCTTCATGACTTTAGCCTTAGGAAGCGAGTCGAAATACGCCGCCGTTCCATCAGTCGCCCCGGTATCGACTAAAACGAGTTCGAACGGCCACCGGGTATATTTAAGCACGCTTTCAACACAAGCTTTGGTATATTCAAGCCCGTCGGAAGCGAATATAACGATACTCGTTACTTTTTCACGAGACACAGACCCGCCCCCTGCCTGCTATCGGCTTTAGCCTTTTTAGCGACAACCACATACTGTGCATACTGCACCTCGGCGGCAAAGCTCTCCGGGACAATATCAAGCGGCTTCAACCTTTTAATAAACGCATGCGCCTCATTAAAATCGGTAAGGCCATTCGTAAGTCCCTCGACCTGCTCGACCTGATACCCCGCCCACCTGAACATATGCACGATCTCGCGCAGCGTAAAAAATCGCAGGTTTGTCGTATCGAGCACCCCATCCTTTTCATAATGCCAGTGCCCCTTCAAGAGGTCTTTTATGACCGGGAAATACAAGGTATTGGGCAGCGCGGCCAGGATTTGCCCGTTTGCCGATAAAAACCTGCGCTGCTTCGCAAGCACCCTCCACGGGTCGTGCAACCGCTCCAGCACATCCCCGTAAATAATAAAATCAAAGAACCCGTTCCTGAACGGAAGCTCGATCTCCTCGATATCACCGACGATGACTTTCTCAAGCCGGCCCCTCGCCCGGTCGGCCACGGCTTCCTTCACCTCGACGCCGTAGACCTCCTTCACACCGAGCGACTTTAACATCTCGCCAAGCAGCCCCTCACCGCAGCCGATGCTTAACACCCGCTTCGCCGTCGAGGGAACCGCCTGGATAATAGACCTATTTATCTTCTGGTAATAAGCATTATCCTTGTTGTGGATATAGGCATTGCTGCCGTTTGCAGAGAGCAAAATGCCTGAGATAAGATTCGCCGAATCCTTTTTCAGCGTCGTTTCGAGGATAAACTGCAAGCGCTCCCGGTACGTGTATCCATGAAGGCACCGCTCTTTAGCCAAGCCCGCCATCTCTTCCCGCTTCTTCTCGTTCTTGAGATAATGGCCGATCTTCTTGACCAACTCATCCGGCGATGAATATACGTCGATCTCGCGCCCGATATCAAAATATTTGCTGAGGTCCGATCTGGAGGTATCCACTAGCTGGAACCTCCCGCACGCGGCGATCTCAAATGTTTTGGCATTGGGCGAAAACGCCATCACCCGGCGCTTGTTCCCATCATAATGGGAATCATCATCAAGCGACCGGTGGATGTTTATATTGATCTTGGCGCCCGCATAATACTTCGCCGCATCGGCGGCATAAACGACCTTGTTCGAGATAACGTCTTTGAGCTTGGAAAAAGATTTTAGACTATCCCACCACTGCCCGACGATCCGCACCTTCAAGCCGCTTTTAACAAGATGCTCGGCGATCTCGTCGACAAGCTCGATCCTGTTAAACAACCCCGATCCGACCAGGCAAACATCCGACTCATAATGCGACACGGACATCTTCTTATGCACCTTCGGAAACGCAGCAAACGGCAGGTGAAACACATTGGCACACCCGAACTGCCGGTATACATCGACCGCATTCGCCTCGACCGTAAACACATAGTCATACACACCCGCATACTCAAGCGCAGAATCGATCTCGAAGGGGTCATCGACAACCCACAGCGCAGTAGCGACCCCCATCTTCTTTATCGAGCGCACAATCGACGCCGGGATGCACGAACCCCGTATGGTAAGAACAAGATCGGGCTCAAATTCGCTCACGACCTGAAGAAGCGCCGCCGAGGCGTAGGTATGAAGGGAATCCGCCGAATAATCGATATCATAACTTTGTCGCACGTGGTCGAAGGCGATATCGAAGAATTTGATATGCGCCGTGAGATCAAACAGCCGGTAGTCGACATCCATCTCACTGAGCGTAAGATCGATATACCGATCAAGCGATTCGTGAAACGGACTCGGGCCTGAATTCACATATAAGACTTTCACCTGCGACCCCTTCTGCGATTACTATAACTATTGGTAAAATGCCGTGCGATTATTGCTGTGTTTCTTGTAGATAAAAGATAAATAAAAAAGAAAGCCTCTTGAATCCTTAGTTAGCAAGAGTCTATAACATGAGCGGGGCGTTGTAAAGTAACAATGCGGATAGACAACGCTGTGAACAGGTATTATGCTGATATGCAATCCTGAAAAACTGTATGTAACCGATACTAGCCAATTGCAAAGAAAAAGCCGACTACTTCAGAAATCCTCTAAAGCAGCCGGCTGTTATAACAAGGGCTTCATCAGTGAGAGCCCTTGTACTACTCCTACCTGATTTCCTTCCATGCGCCCCTTAACTCTTTCAAAAGCTCTTCTACTTGTTTAATCTTCTGTACATCGTTGTTTGCATTTGCGATAGTAAGCTCTTGCAGCATATGAACATACAGGCCTTGCAAATTTACTGCCACTTCTCCGCCCGCTTTCATATCAAGCGATGCAAGCAGCTCCTCGATAATAGCTATCGTTCTCGTTATATACTGAATCTTTTGAGTTATATTGCCTTGGTTGATGCAGAATATTGCCTTGTTGAGACGGCTTATAGCGCCGTCGTAAAGCTGTATGATAAGATCTAGTGGATTTGCGGTTGTTGCTACCATTGTATCAGTATATGCGTTTTGCGCATAAGCTGTATTCATCTTATCTGTCCCTTCCTATTTATTTATTGCCGCTCATTGCTTCGAACTGTTGCGTCATATAATTTCCCTGGCCCTGAAGCCGCTGTACGATCGAGTCAAGATCATTGAACTTCTTCCTAAGATCTAACTCGACTTTATTGAGCCTACGTTGCATCTCTTCTTCTCTCTTGGCCAGCAATTTAGTAGTTGCACTGTAACCTTTTTGCTTATCTGGAATAGCGGTTTTTATGTATGTATCAAGGGTCGGTTCAAGAGCAGCCGCCATTTTATTGAGTGTTGTTACAACACTTTGATCATCGGCTGCCAATGCTTTATCGAATGTTGCGGGATCAAAGGTCAGAACACCGCTTTTATCATGCGTCACGCCCAAGAGTGTAAGTGAACTGTTGTTATATGTATTAGTAGTAACTCCTTTGACGGCAGATGCTAAAGTCCTTACCGTACTATCGCCAGTCAGAACTCCTTTTTGAACGCTATTCCCTTGAATGTCGTTTACCGTTTTCATCAATGCATTATAGGCACTTACAAGCGCGTTGATTTTTGCTTTCAATGAATCGTTATCCTTCGTTACATCAAGATTGATGTTGTTGCCACCTGAATCCTTTTTTAAGGTAATAGTTACGCCGGCGATAACGTCGGATATCGTGTTCGAGGATTTCGTTACCGCAAGCCCATCAACTTCAAGAGAGGCGTCCTTTGGTATAAGTGATTGCGACAAGTTCGCGGTTCCACCGTTAACAAGCCCGGTGGCGCCATCGTAGGTAGGATTAAACGCGAGCGTCGATAAACCGGTCATATCGAGATCATCTGGGTTCTCTTCGTATGTACCATCGTTATCTTCATCGATTTTTACGGCAATCTTGTTTACGACACCTGTTTTGCTAGAAGCCAGGACAAGTCTATTGCCCGTTCCATCGTTTACTATAGACGCGGTAACATCCGTCTTGGCCTTATTAATGGCGTCCTTGATTCCCGTAAGTGTATTATTCGTTGAATCGACCGTTATTGTGAAAGTAGCGCCACTGCCAACCTGAATCTGCAGTTTCTGTGTAGCGTTTACCGACAGATCGGCTACAAGATCAGTTGTATTGGCAAATGTCGTCGAGTAGATGCTTTGGGCAGCTGCAATGTTGATAACTTTGATGCTGTGGCTGGCCGCCGAAGCACTCGTATCCGTAGTCATAGTAAAGACAGCCGTGTCACCGCTGGTAGCCTTCATGCCTATGAGGCTACTATCCTTTAACGCAGTGATAGAACTCTTAAATGTTGTGAGCGATGATAACAAGTTGCCGAGGCTGCTTATTTTTGCCCCATAATCGGCCTCTTTCTTTTGCAGCGCGGTAAGCGGCTGACGCTCGACCTGCATAAGCTTGGTGACTACATCATCGGTATTGATGCCGGAGAAAAGCCCCGAAGTTATTAATCCCATTTTACGCCTCTTTATCGTAGTTACGCTTTATACTTTCCTGAAGGCGCTCGTAAGCATTTATGAGTTCCTTTGGCGGAATCTGCTTTACTACTTGGCCTTCCTTATCAAGAAACTGGATGACTACATACTTCTCATTCTGGATAGCAAAGACAGCCTTGCTGTTATTTATCGCAACTTCAGGTGCTGTTTGCTTAGATACCTTGACCTCTGGGGCTTGACCCTTTTGCTGGGCTGGCTCAGAAGGTTGTGCGCTTTTGCTTGCAGCTATATTCGGTTTTATTAAACCCGTCAGTTTTACTTCCATATTATTTGAAGAGAGGGCGGCCTAAGGGCCGCCCCCAATTCTCCCTCCAATTGATTACTGCCTGAGCAGCGTCAACACGTTCTGTGGTAGTGAATTAGCCTGAGCTAATACCGAGATACCAGCTTGCTGCAGAATCTGCGCTTTTGTTATATTCGCAGTCTCAGCCGCAAAGTCGGCATCCATGATTCGTGAATGCGCTGCTGTGATGTTCTCAAGAACGTTCTGCAAGTTCGACGTTGTCGACTGGAACCTGTTCATAACAGCACCGAGATCGGCTCTCATGTTCGAGATAACGTTCAGGGCTGCGTCAATGCGGTTAATAGTATCGTTCGCATTGGTAACCGTGTTAACGTTAACGCTTGAAAGCGTCGTCGAGTCCTTAATGATGGTGGCCGCTGCAAAACCGAGGTCGGCATATGCGCCGGTCATCGTGATATCTTCGGACGCCGAAAGGGTGATTGTGCCTCTTGTAGCAACGGCAACTGTGTCACCAACAGCGGCCTGTAGACCTTCGCCAGCCGTGGTATCCTCCATTATGTTGATATTGCGACCATCGGCTGTGCTGAAAGTAATACTGCCGGCCGCGAAGCTAGCGGAAACACCGGTCGTCGCTGAGTAGAGGTTAACCTGTGCTGCAACCTCTGCACCTGTCGGACCGGCTACAGTGGCATCAAAGTTGGTATAGATAGCTTGATTGTTGATAGTGAGGTCGTACGCAACACCTGCACCAGGAGTTATAGCCGTCCATGTGCTGGCTACTGAGTTCTGAGCAGTAGCGGTAAGACCGGCAACACCTGAACCGTTGATTGCCTGAACTTTAGCATAGGCGCTGTCAGAGGTCTGGCCGGCGCCCGTCCCTGCAGTAGAAGCACCGATTGAAACAGCTGTACCGGTACCGATAGCGATGGTAACGCCACCGTCTGCAAGGGCGTTAGCGGTAACGCTAGAGCCACCGGTAGCCGAGGCGATCTGGCCGATCTGGCTTGAGCGCAGGCCCTGGGTAAGCGATACGTTAATTGTCTGACCAGCATTCGCACCAACCTGGAACGCCTTGGAACCAAGTGTGCCATCAAGCAGCGTCTGGTTGTTGAACTGGGTCTGGGTCGCAATACGGTCGATCTCCTGAACCAGCTGCTGAACCTCTTTGTCGGTTGCGGAGCGATCCAGTGCGGTGTTCGAGGCGTTAGCCGACTGGACAGCCAGCTCACGAATCCTCTGCATTGCGTTGGTCATCTCGTCGATAGCACCCTCAGCGGTCTGTACAAGAGAAACCGCGTCGTTTGCATTACGGACGGCCTGGTTAAGACCCTTCATCTGTGCGTCCATCCTCACAGCGATAGCGAGACCGGCCGCGTCGTCCTTGGCTGAGTTGATTCTCAAACCTGAAGAGAGTCTCTGCATAGCTGTCTGGAGTGGGGTAAGTGTCTTACTGAGGTTTCTTTGAGCATTCAGTGACTGAATGTTCGTGTTGATTACTAATGGCATTTTTCAATTCCTCCTTGAGTTTTCGAGTTTCCGATCTTGTGATCTTCAACCCATCTGTCTTAGGCATCCTTGCCTTAGGTTTCTTATCATGGAAAGCCTACCTTATCCGGCCGGTTTAAGGGAAAGCCTTCCACAACAAAAATGGCCTTAACGTTGTTATCGTCAGGCCATTAGTTTTTCTGCACAAGATTTGAGGAAATTCTTAAGAATTATGGGTCTTGCTGTGAAGGTTTCTCAGGTAGTAATTCACCCAAGTTTTGCAGGGCCGCTTCTGAGGTCGATGCGGCGAGGCTGTTCTCTTCGAGAATAGATTTATAGATCTCCGCACGATGTACCGGGACGTCTTTTGGGGCTTTGATCCCAATCTTTACATGATCATCCTTGATCTCTACTACGAAGATTTCTATATCCGTTCCTATATGTATACTCTCGTTAAGTTTCCTGGTAAGAACCAGCATTGCATCTCCTAAGATTTATGAAACAACCAATTAAGATTTGTTGAACAAACGGTGCTTGGTCGTATAGTCCTCACTAGACAAGATAACCTGTTTTGCCGTGTTATTTCTAGTGTTAATAATAACCGGCGCCTTAAGGTTGGCAGTCATCTTCTTCGGATCTTTCGGAATAGTCAGTATCGACAGCATGACCCAGCCTTCGTTGGAGCTGTCGTCGGCTCCTTCAGTAACCTCTAATTTCTCCAGGTCGATCTCATTTACGGTCGGCTTGTAATTCTCAAAAAACAGCCATGGATCGGTCACGACAAATGCAACGTCCGGTGCGTCCACGGACTGAAGCCAGGCAAAGGGGCTATCCTCTTTGTGAGGAATAAGGATGAACCGCTCCGTTTCTGGAAATCCGGGGATTTCATCGACGAAACGAATTACGTTCGCCTCATCGATTTCGACTTGGCCAAACCTCGTAGTCGTAAATTGAATCCTCTTAGTGCTCGTTCTCTCAGCAAGTTTTACCATAATGCTCCGGAAGCCCCCGCAGGCTATACCTCGTGCCTGTTTGCTTCCTTCTCTCCTTTGCTCGTTTAATAGTAACCCTAACAAAGTGCTTTTAAAACACTCTAGTTATTGGCTTAAAAACCTTTACTTACATAACGCTAGATAGCGCTACCTCAAGAAATCAATGAGCGATTTTTGCATCGCCGTGCTGCCGGCCATTAAGGCCGCCTGGTATACGTTCTCATCCATCTTAAGCTTTGTGATGACCTCGGATATGTCGGCGTCTTCAACGCCGCTGAGGGCTTTTGTCAGGCCGAGTTTATCATCCTCTAACCTGCTCTGGGTCATCTCGAGCCGGTTTGTTTTTGCCCCGACTACCATTAACGCGTCGGTAATCATGCCAAGCGCATCATCGATAGTACTCGTATCAGCCGATACGGCGGCATAATCGCCAGCAAGCAAATCGTCACGCAGGGTGATTAAGGTCTGAAATACATCGGTTGAACCCTTGAACACCGCATCTCCCGGTAAGTTAACCGAAACATTGACTCCCTTTTCGGTCTCGTAGTTGATCACGTTCGAGTCGCCATTATAGTTAATAGTTGTTGCCGGCGGCCCGCCTGCTTCGCTAAACGGTGCAACCGTTGTCTGGTTGCCGCCAAAGATATACCTGCCGGCGATGTTAGTGTTTCCGACACTAACCATCTCCGTCAGGAGTTGATCAACCTCAGTGGCTATCGCATTCAGCTCAGTCTGGGTATTCGTACTGTTAGCACCTGTTACCGCAAGCTCTTTTGCCCGCAGCAACAGATCGGTGGAATTTCTAAGGGCCATATCGGCCGTGTTGAGCCATTGCAAACCATCACCGATATTGCTTAAATACTGCTCGGTCTCCTTTATGGAAACCCTTATGCCGAGCGACTGGTGTACTGCGACAGGATTATCCGATGGCTGCCTGTAAAGCTTACCCGATGATAACTGGTCCTCACTTCGCTCGATTCGAGCGTAAGAAGCCGATATGTTTTTAAGGATCGTGTTCCCAAGCATTGTGTTTGTTACTCTCACCTAGATCACCTCCTACCTCACCATCCTGTTAATTAAAGTATCGAGCATGTCGTCAAGCATCGTGATAACCCGTGCCGCCGCTTCATACGCTCTCTGATACTTGATCATGTTCGTCGCCTCTTCATCCAGTGAGACACCGGAGACAGATTGGCGGTGATTTTCTATCAAGTCGGAATAGAGCTTACTGTTGGTAATCATCCTGCCTGATTCCTGGGATTCGATACCGAGATTTGTGACCGTTGATCGATAAAAATCATTCATCGTGACGTTGTTACCGTTGATCGTCAGCAGCGTATCTTTTAGCTTACCGATAGCCAGGGCGTTTGAATTATCCCCAGGTATAGCCGCTACATCCGTTGCCGCCGCCACGTGTGTTGGGTCATCGACATCAGCACTTAAGGCGATATCCGCGGCCCCGGTCCCTGTGAAAAAGTTCCAACCGGTAGTGCCGTCTAAACCAATACCCGTCGCATGGAGGTTATTGACCTCGGTTATCAAGGTGGATGCCAACGTATCAAGTTCACCGCGGTACTTTTGGATAGTCACATCTCGCGAATCGACCAACGATTTGATCTCCCCGCCGTATAATGTGACCGCCGAACCGTCCGCTTCCCATGTCACATCGTTATAGCCGCTGTTGAGGCCATTGGGCGTAGTCTGTATGTGGTTTGCCGAATACTCGCTTACCAACTGCCGGCCGTTTAAAAATATTAGTGCGGCTCCCGAATCCTGTTCGCCTACCGTGATATCGGCTATCTTCGAGAGATCATCAATCAGCTTATCCCGTTCATCCTTCAAATCGTTTGGCTCTACACCAAACGTCTGTATTCTGATGATTTCGTTATTGAGCGAATAGATCCTATCGGCTATGTTATTGACCTCATCGACCTTTACCGCGACCTGGTCATTCAAGTTATCACGCAGACGGCTGAGCTTCGCATCCAACTGGTTGAACGTCGATGTAAGCGTGCGCCCCATCTCTATTACCGAGGTCCTCACCGAGAGGCTCTCCGGATTCTTGCTCAACTGCTGCCAGGCATTCCAGAACTCACCCATGATGTTCTGAAGGCCTGCCTCTGAGGGCTCGTTAAGTATCGACTCAACCTGCTTGAGCACATCGTCTTTCACTTCCCAGCCACCCAGGGCTTGATTCTCTTTTCTGATCTGCCCATCAAAATAGCTGCTTCGCACCCTCTCGACCGATTTTATCTCGACGCCGGTACCAAGCTGGGCCTGTAGCATAGGCCTATTGTAGCCTGGATAGGGGAACGATGGGGTCGCCGCAAGAATCGCGCGCTGCCTTGAATAGCCAGGCGTATTTGCGTTGGCAATGTTATGTGCCGTGACGTCCATCCCATATTGACTTGCCTCTAGGGCTCTTCTGGCAATGCTTATCCCGAAAAATCCATCCATCCTATAACACCTCTTTATGCCCTTCCATCAAACAACTTAGGGTTTACACCTTGGGGGTTGGGCTTTTGACCGTACACCGGACTTTCATCTCGCATGATCGCGTTGAAGAGGAAGTTGATGTAGCCGATGTTTCGCCTAAGAAGCTCGGCGTTAGTCTTGTTGGTCTCGCCGAGGTCTTCGACTATCGAAAGCATCTGGTCTTTAAGTTCTACGGCCTTGTCGGCCGTTTGTTTATCAAAATCTTTCAGTATCGTTGAGAGCTGGGGGATTGGTTGGGGTACGCTGCTGTCAGTACCTACGTTCATAAGGGTGAGCCGTTTTTTCTCCAGGTCGCGAACAACCCGCATCATCTGCTCCGTCGCCTTGACTAGGT
>NZ_JBTSLF010000077.1:0-12847 GCF_054640775.1 Candidatus Aquicultor sp.
TCTACGAAGAAGAACTTCTCTCACGCCTTAATGCGACAGGCTAGCCCCTCTTCTTTTTCAAGCTGTTTAGCTTCGAAAATAGCGGGTAGAACAGCTTTAAGAGAACGAAAATATCCGCAATTTCATGGCAGTAGTCACGCGGGATTTTCATAGATTACGATGTTTTGACCGGTGGGTTGTATCAGGTAGTGCATTATGTGAGCATTTGAAGATTAGTTCTAGTTTAATTCTTATGAAAGGGGTGTTCACGATGGCAACGCGAGACGAGTTTAATCTATCCGCCGAAGAGACGCCCATGACCGCCGACGAGATATTCAACATAGTGAATGAGACCTATTCGACCAGCGAGAAGGTCGAGCCTACTTATATAGAGGTTACGGTTGACAATGCGACCGTATACCTTGAGGGAAGCGTTAGCAGTCAAGAAGAAAAGGAAGCGGCGGAAACCCTTCTTGATAGCGTTGAGGGTATCGCACAGGTGGTAAACAATCTGGAAGTCGTTGAAATCAATTACACCGGGGACGAACCCTGGCCCGGAATCGCCGAGCCCGAAATAGAAGAATTCGGCCCCGTAGAGGTTATAGCTGCCGACGAGGAACTGGCAACCGACGACATCCAGTCGGCAATCGAAGACGGCAAATCCTACGTCCCGCCGCAAAACCCCGACTTCTCGGAGGAGCGCGCCCACACAGCCGAACGTATGCGCGAGCGCGTCGCCGAAGAAGAAGCCACAGGCGAAGCCCCGGACAAGCTGTAGGGTTAAGAGACCAGGCTTCGGGGATGTAACCCCTTGCCCCTCATCCAGCTTGACATGCACCGCGCCACCAGGTATCTTGAATACGCAGTACAGACAACGATGTTGTCGATAATTCAGACATAGCAGTAATAATTACTGGCGCCCGTAGCTCAGGGGATAGAGCGTTGGTCTCCGGAACCAAAGGCCGTAGGTTCGAATCCTACCGGGCGCGCGAGGTATGACGGGTGTTAGTTAACCTAACACCCGTTTTTCATTATCTAACACAATTAAGCTAAGCAAGGTTCAAATCCTGTCCCGGCTACATCGAAATACCCCTCTAAAGAGGGGTATTTTTTATGCTTGGCAACTCAAAGGTAGTAAATGTGGAATGGGAATCTGTGTTATTGATTGGTTGCCCGGCGAGGAGCATGGCTCCAACCTCTTAAGATAGCTACCCGACTTATGGCGTAAGGGCGAACATCCCCCCTGTTAGAAACCCATCACATGTGAGCATATACAACTTATGGCTGATGATAATATATGTCCGTTTGTAAAACCGAAGGAACATCTAAGTGATGATGAATATTTTGTAGCGCTATCCTGCGAAATATTTCGGATGATAATCGGTACTGAACCGGTCATTAAGCGCTGGCAGGAGATTACTCGTGCATTTGATGACTTCTCGATTGAAAAGGTCTCCGAGTTCAGCGAATCTAACGTAGAGCGGCTTCTATCAAATACCGGTATTATAAGGAACCGCAAGAAAATCGAGGCTACTATACTAAACGCCCGAGCCTTTAAAAAGATACAGCAGGAGTACGGCTCTTTTAAATCATACGCTAAAAGCTTCAAAGGTGATACCGACCGCCTAATTGCAGACCTCGATGAACGCATCCACTACATCGGCGCATCCTCAATTCGAAGATTCTTAAACGGTGTTGGCATCAACGCCGGCCAAAAGGCAGCTTGAGATGCTAGAAGAGATTGAGAAGGGCGATTGTGTAAAAATACCAGACGGAAGAATAGCAAGGGTGAGAGATGTCATTGAAGGTGTTTACAGGGTACGAGTAAGAAGAAAAACAAGTAAATCTCACCAATTCCTGAAACTTCGTAAAGAAGAGCTTACGAAGGTCACCTGCCCAAAAGGTTGGATGAGTCCTGATGGTTATAACAGGTATCTTAAGATTACATTGGAGAAGATGCGCATACGAAATCAAAAACATAAACGCTAATCCAAGTATTCTGCTGGTTTAGCCACAATAACCCCATCTCTTGCGAGCTGGTCTAAGAGCAGATAAAAATATATCATGCCGCTAAATGGATCATATTTTGATAGGATGCGACGTATACTCTCGTAGTTAAGTGTCTCTTCTATCTCGAGCCATCGTTTAAGTTTATTGCGAGCGCCGACATCATCACCCGGGTATATGTTGATCCGTCCCAGGCTGCGAAGCAGGGTATACTCTGCTGTCCAACGACCGACCCCGCGTATCTCGCTTAAGAACTGTAAAGCTTCCTCATCACTCATGCTGGCTACAGCTTCAAGGTTGCGATCGCCATCAACGATGGAACGAGAGAGCTCAATGAGTGCCCGGGCCTTGTTCATGTTATAGCCTAAAGCCCTGATATCTTCGATCTTTTGAAACGCTAGATCTTTGGGTCTGGGAAAAGCAAACGCCGGATAGCCTAGACCTTTTAGTGTTAACCCGTAATTCTGACAGAGCCTATAGAGGAAATGAAAACCCGCCGCTAAGGATATTTGCTGGAAGGTGATACCATTTACAATACCCTCGAAAACCGTTGGGAATCGTGGCGGTTTTACCCCCAGAAACCTTTCGATAAGCGGTTCTAGCTTTGCATCATCTTTTGCCTTTTTGTAAAATCCCGTTAAATCGATATTTAGTCCAAGTAAACTGGCAAGAAAAGCCGCTATGGTTCCTTCGGCGTTATTGGGCAGATCTTCACCGAGAGCCCTTACAAGAAGCTCGGGATGATTGAGGGCACCGGTTTGGGTTACCGACAGCTCAATCGGATTTTCATCGATAATGAATAGACGTTTATAGCCGCCATCCCACATATCGATTTTATTGTTTGGATGTCTTCGAAGGGCCCAGGCAGTAAGCTCTAGGTGAAATGGCGGAATAGGTTTAAGGTAGAGAGTAATCTCCTTCATGCTAATCCCTCAAATATGAGAACTTTAGATACCTTCCCGGCAATCGCTACGGATAAATATTCTCTAGAACCGTATTGTTTAACCATATGTGCTTCCCAGGTGCTCACGTGCAGGCGCCTTTAATTTATTGCACGCAATAACAAAACTAAGCTAACTTCTCGTAAAAAACGTTTGAGCTCGCCCCGCTGACATTTGGCGCAGCCCTGCTAGATGCTTGTAGAATCCTAGGTCGAATATTTAACTTTCAAATCACGCGGGAAGTATATAAGGCAGCGTTAAATTTAAATGGGGTGAAATCATGGAACAAAGATTGCCAGAAGCAACTATCGAGATTAGAGACTACGCTTTCCAACCGTCGGAGATCAACGTAAAGCCCGGCGAAGAGGTAACGTGGACCAATAATGACTCGGTTCCGCATACGGTAACCGCAGATGATGGCTCGTTTGATTCGGGGCAGGTAGACCCAGGTGGAAGCTACAGCCACACTTTCAAGGATAAAGGCACTTTTAAGTATCATTGTGATTATCATGGTAGGATGCACGGCGAGATTACCGTCGGATAGGGGGATAGCATGAAGGAAGACAACAGACTAAAAAACAACACAGATGCCGCCGAGGAGCTTATACAGAAATGCGCACCTTGGCTGAGAGAGCTCATGGATTTGGAAAAGGCAAATGGCATTACTGAGGGCGTAGGCATCAAGATTAAGATTAACCTGAAAAACGCCGCCAACCACCTTCATGCGGCCCAAAGAGAGCTTGGCGAAGAGCACACGCTGCAAAATGCATTTGAGCTAACGCTAGACGAGCGTCGGTTTGAAGCGGCATAACCCTCGCTATTACGCTTTAACCCTTCTGCACACAGAGTTGGGTATGTACTATATAAATGGCAACAGAAATATATACGATAGGACATTCGAACAGGTCGCTTGATGAGTTCGTGGAGCTTCTCAAGGCCAACGGGATTACAAAGGTTGTGGACGTTCGGACCGTTCCCCGATCGAGACATAACCCCCAGTTCAACATAGAAACTCTGCCTGCAGCCCTAGAGGAGCATGGTATTAGTTACGAGCACATGGCCGGTCTAGGTGGTCTGCGGCATCCCCGTAAAGATTCAGTAAATACCGGTTGGGAAAACCAATCGTTCCGGGGCTACGCCGACTACATGCAAACCCCGGAATTTCAGCGCAGGATAAATGAGCTAATTAGACAAAGTGATCACGAGCGAATTGCTATTATGTGCGCCGAAGCCGTCCCCTGGCGGTGCCATAGGCGTCTGATTGCCGATGCATTGCTTATTAGAGGATTCCAAGTACTGGATATCATAGGCAAAAGCCGCGTAACACCCCATGTCCTGACCCCTTGGGCCAAGGTAACGGGAGAGCGGATTACATATCCTAGCGTGGACTAAGCTCTTTCGGGTACTAAAGAATAGCGGATTGTATCAAGTTACTTAAGCTATTACACCTAAGGAAAGAATTATGTCGGAATCCAGGCTAGTGCGTTCTCTCGGAGTGCTCGATACCACCGGAATCGCTCTCGGGGCTATTATTGGGGCGGGGATATTCGTAACCATAAACCAAGCATCGGCTGCAGTGGGCTCGGCGTTTCTATTTGCAATCCCACTCGGGGCAATCGTTGCAGGCCTGAACGGTTTGAGCTCGGTTGAACTCGGTATCCGCTACCCGAAATCAGGCGGGACATATGAGTTTGGGCGCATTCTCATATCCCCGGTAATAGGCTTTATCGCAGGCTGGCTCTACTTACTCGGTGGAATTACCGCTAGCTCCACATTCGCCCTGGCGTTTATCGGATACTTCAACCTGCTCCTGCCGGGGATATCCCTCAAACTAGCCACAATAGTGCTTATCACCCTTGCAACCGCTTTCAATTATTTTGGAATTCGCACCTCGGCGCTCGTTAACGGCCTATTGGTCATCGCCAAGATAGCTGTTCTGGCGGGATTTGCCATCATCGGTATCCCGAGCGTGAGCATGGCCAACTTCCAGCCATTCAATCCGGAAAATATCAGCGGGCTATTCCGAGCCACGGCACTTATGATTTTTGCCTATGCTGGTTTCACACGTCCCGTCACGCTTGTCGGGGAGGTAAACCACCCCAAAAAGACCCTGCCGCAAGCTATGTTCGCAGCACTTTTTATCGCCTCAGCACTATATTTTACTACCTCGGGCGTGGCCGTCGGTGTTGTGGGTAGTAACGCTATCGCGCAAAGCAAGGCGCCGCTCAGCTTGGCTGCCGCCAGCTTTGCCGGACATCCCGGAGAACTTATGGTATCGATCGGAGCGCTTGCAGCAATCGGAAGCGTGCTCCTTACCGAGGTTCTTGCGCTCTCTCGCGTGATATTTGCAATGGCGCAAGGCGGTGACCTACCAGCCTGGCTTGCCGTGCTCCACCCGCGCCACCAGGTTCCGGCCAGGGCGGTTATCACCGTGGGGTTACTAGTCACCCTACCGGCGCTCTATTCCACGCTTGGCACTGTTATAGCGGCGAGCAGCCTCACATTTCTCATCTACTACGCTTTGACGAACATCTGCGCGTTACGCCTTAAGGGCAAGCGGATTTACAGTCCGACCATACCGGTGCTAGGGCTTGCCGCTACACTTATCCTTATCTTTGCCTTGCCGCTCGAATCGGCTGTTATCAACATGGTCGTGGTAGCCATAGGGGTTGCATACTACTACTGGATAAAACCACGCATTGATAAAAAACCGCTGAAGTGAAAACTAAAAGCAGGGCAAGAGAGAGGATTACACCCCTACCAGCAAGTTATCTGGCGAGGCTCTCAAAATATCCCTCCAACTTATCTAGCTGCTCTTTCTGGTTCGAATAGTGTTGGATTAGGGCTACACCGTTTTTAAGACCGAAAAAACGCCTTTCTCTACAGGCGTTTTTTCATTTTTCAAAATGATAACCCGGGAGAGGATTTGGACTTTCAATTCCTCGAGAATGGTATCATCGAGCCGTTTAGCGGTGATTAATATATCTAGGAATAACAAATCCTCAAAGTTGAAAGTATATTAGTGCTGGCAGGGAAAGTGAATGGTGTCTGGCACCGAATCTTGGCATCGGCTCCGAAGAGAATTGGAAATTTCACACCGTTCTCTTTTTTTTGCCTGCGGATATGATTGGGGCAGTCTGTATACTCAAGCAAGCTGTCTCATTACCGATAAGTTATTAATGCTAATAAAGGTAAGAATCAGGTTATTCAGATGACAGAGCACCCTAAACGTAAAATAGCAATCAAACATAAGACTAATAAAAATACATTTTTAATGACCGAAGAGTACATGGAACAACTCTATATGGTCATACCCAGCGCTATATTTACGGTTGACACTAATCGCATCATAACGAGCTTTAACAGGAAAGCTGAGGAAGTAACGGGGTATTCCTCAAACGAAGCGCTCGGTCAAAGCTGCGCTGTTTTTGCCATGGATACATGCACAAAAACTTGTAACCTCTTTACTCCTGATGTTGTAAAGCCAATCCTCGGTAAAGAGTGCATAATAAAGCGAAAAGACGGGGAGAAGCGGATATTATCAAAGAATGCGGACCTAATCAAGGATGCAGATGGCAACGTAATAGGTGGCGTTGAGAGTTTTGAAGATATAACCGAACGCAAGAAAACCGAAGAAGTCCTAAATTACATGGCTTACTATGATACATTAACCGGGCTTCCAAACAGAACGACTTTTACCAGTCGTCTTAACTTGGCATTATCTAACGCGTACCATACTAAAGGGATGATTGCGGTAATGTTTCTGGATTTAGATAACTTTAAAGCCATGAATGATACGTTAGGGCATACTGTCGGCGATCAACTGCTGCAGGACGTTGGCGCAAGATTAGAGGATTGCCTGCGAGAGAGCGATCTAGTTGCGAGGTTGGGTGGCGATGAGTTCACTGTTTTGCTCACAGGAATAAGTAGCGCTAAGGATGTGTCCGGAATCGCGCGAAATGTTATTAACGCCCTTAAGCCCCCGTTTAGTTTTGATGGCCGTGAGCTGTATGTGACAACGAGTATCGGAGCCAGTCTTTATCCATACGACGGCAAAGATTCGCAGACGCTGCTTAGAAATGCAGATATGGCCCTGTATCGCGCTAAGGAGCAGGGAAGGAATAGTTTTCAACTATATACTGCATCTATGAATACTAGAATTACAGAGCGCCTCAATCTTGAAAATAGAATTAGGAAAGCTTTAGACGATGGGGAGTTTGAAATATATTACCAGCCGCAAGTAGATCTTTTATCAGGCGAAATATTTTGCATGGAAGCACTGCTTCGTTGGCATCATCCCGGATTTGGGACGGTCTATCCAGCGGAGTTTATTCCTGTGCTAGAGGAAATTGGTCTTATTTCGGAGATTGGCGAGTGGGTGCTTAGAACTGCCTGCAAGCAAAACAAGACTTGGCAAGACGAAGGTCTTCTGCCGGTTCGCATTGCTGTCAATATGTCACCTAGATATTTTGAACGACCGAACATAGTTGAAAGGATTGGTCGCATACTAGAAGAGACTAGGCTTAATCCAAAATACTTGGATATAGAGATTACGGAAAATGCAGTAATAAAAGATACTGAAGTCATCGCTACGATTTTCTACGAATTACGGGAAAAGGGTATTAGAATCTCAATTGATGATTTTGCGACCGGATATTCGTCTCTTAGCTACCTAAAGAAATTTCCGGTAGACTCAGTAAAGATCGACCAATCTTTTGTATCTGACCTTATGGATAATCCTGATGATATTGCGATTGCCAAGGCGATTGTTTCTTTGGCACGCAATTTTGGGCTAGAAACAGTTGCTGAGGGTGTTGAAACGGCTGAGCAACTGGAGTTTCTACGTCAGCTTGGCTGCGATGGTGCTCAAGGCTTTGTCTTTAGTAAGCCAACAACAGCCGAAGAAGCTGCCAAACTCTTAGCCCAAAATAGGCTGATGTGTGCTTGATTTATAAAGGTCTACCTAATCCAGAAGGGGATTTGAACTTCAATTTTAAGACTGTCGACGAGATGTAGCTCAAGTCCACTTCTTATTTTGCCGTGCTTTTGCCAAGAAGGAGAGCATATCGCCACTCGATATGCTCTCCTTGATATTGGCAGCTCTTAATAACGGGGATTAAACTGGTGTGCTGCTCCAACTAGATTACTTACACTTGATGGTATCGTGCCACAGGTGCCATCAAAGGGATAGATAGCATCTATGCCCATGATGTCTAAAGCTGAAATCGGCATAACGGTGTTGCCGGTAATACCAGACGATTCCAAGGTGGGATACATCAGGTCATTTGGGCCGTCGTTGCAGTGACCCAGCCCTAGAGCGTGCCCCACCTCATGACGAGCGACGTTTTGGGTTCCTACATTGCTGAAATTCTGACCAAAGATCTTGCTGCTTAGCTGGATGGAGACACTCTTTAAGGCACAACTAGCTCTTTCGGTCTTAAAAGAGGTCATGCCAAGGACGACGCCACTGCCACCTTTTAGCTGAATATTTATATCAGCTGCTTTTAATCCATTTACCACTTGCAAGGCTGGGGCCTGATTTACTCTACTCATTGCACCGTTCCAGTCACTAATAGCTTGTTCCACATCCGCTATTGCGGCATCGGAAACGTTTCCTTTAGCCGTTATTTGGACATTAACCGGAGATTTGGTCCAGCCGACCCCCAGGAGATCTAATGTGCCTGCAAAAGCGGTTTGTGCTCCGAGTGACATGACTAAAGCAACCGTGAGGGCGATAACAAAAACTCTTGAAGTTCTGGTCATCCAGTTCACCTCCTTAACCTAAACTTTGTGTTAGGATTAGTACCCAGATACCCGCAAACTTAATCCACGAGAAAGCGAAAAGTAATTACTTTAGCATTCAATAGCATATATCCAGTCAGCCTGCTGATGATTATGCCGGTTTAATCACACACTATTTTATCTGCGAAAATGCTTGACACCCCACCAGCCGTTCTATAGAATAGCCTTTAACATTCTCCTGCGGGGAACATATCTACTGATAAAAGCGATGACGGGGAGTAGTAGACTTTTCTTACAGTAATAGAGAGCCGGGATGGTGGGAGCCGGTACATGGATGAAAGTCGAAGGTCGCCCCTGAGCTGGCCTCATGAAAAGCGTTAGCGCTGTGCTGAGTAGTCTGGTTCGTAAGGCCCACGTTACGGGTTCTATGTGTGGCAGCCGAAAAACGGATAGGCGTGTTGAATGTGGGTGGTACCGCGTGAGGAGTCCTCTCGTCCCAAATGGGATTGAGGGGTTTTTTGTTTTTTAGGACAAGTTTTTACATCGAAAAAGGAGGAGTTATGAATCAGAAGCGTCTTGTGATGATACTCGGGCTGGCTGCCTTTATAGTTATGGCGGATAACTGGGTAGTATCACCGATTCTGCCTGCCATCGCGGCGGCATTTCATATCCAGGCGGCGAGCGCGGGCGTATTGATCGCCGCATACATGCTCCCCTTTGGGATATTTCAGCTGATTTACGGCCCGCTTGCGGATCGGTTCGGTAAGCTTAGGGTCATTACGATTACGATGAGCCTATTCACTGTGGCGAGTGCGCTTTGTGGTATTGCGACCGGTCTTGGCAATTTGGAGTTATACCGGGCGATTACCGGGATTTTTGCGGCGGCAACGATACCGGTCTCGCTTGCGCTTATCGGCGACCTTATTCCGGTGGAGCGCAGGCAGGCGGCAATCGGAAGCTTTTTGGGGATAGCCCTTATGGGGCAGGCTTTGTCGATGGGCATCGGCGGAACAATCGCATATTTTGCGAGCTGGCGAGGGGTGTTTTTCATCTACGCCGGGCTGTCGGCCGCAATCACCATCCTTCTTATAATCACCAGTCGCCAACTATCCGGGCAACTTGCCAGCAGCAATCCACAAGGAAAGCTGTTTGCGCCGTATATCGGCCTGCTGAAGAGCGCCCCAAGCTTAAAGGCGTACCTCACTATCTTTGCCGAGGGCGTCTTCATCTTCGGTGCGTTCTCGTATCTCGGTGCGTACTTAGCGCATACATTTAAGCTGACCTATATGGCGATAGGCCTCATCGTAACGCTGTTCGGCATCGGCTCGGTGATCGCCGGGAAACTTTCCGCCAAGGCCGTCGCCGTTACCGGCAGGACGCGGCTCATCGCCATCGGGCTGTTTGTCACTGCACTTGCGGAGGTCGGCATCGCGGTGTTTTCCGCCAACATAGCCATTATAGGCGCCGGTATCTTTCTGCTCGGCATCGGCTCGATGCTGGCTCACTCGACGCTGATCACGCTTGCGACCGAGTTTGCGCAAAGGGCGAGGGGCGTTGCGATGTCGCTTGTGGCCTTCTCGCTGATGGTGGGTGGGGCGGTCGGCACCGGCATCGGAGGACGCCTTATCCCCGCATTTGGGTTCGAGACGTTCTTCCTCATCTTTGCGGTGGTGCTCTTCTCTTTAAGCATCGTCATACCCGTAGCGTTGTCGGAAGAGAAGTTAGCACTGCATAGTGCGTAGCTGTTTAAACCGCCTGAAGCGGGGAGATAAACGAGTTTAGAAAGGGTAGAATACCTTTTCATGCCGAGGACCTCACTTCCGGAGGTGACAGACGTGAACGAACCGATAAGGCGTGACGAGCATGTACGCAAGGATGTAGAAGAGCGCAGAACAATCGAACCCGAACCCGAGCGGAGCAATCTTGTTGCTTATGCGGCGATCAAATACACGGCGATAGTGATCATCGTAATCGCTGTGCTGTACTTCCTGGCGGTATTCCTGATTCCTGCTCTGACTTAGAAGATAGCCATGAGAGGGAATATGGCCATAAAAATACTACAGCGCAACCAATGGTTGCGCTGTAGTTGTATGAAAGGGGGACTTTCGGGAGCCTCTCTAATCAACCTATTATATCTCGGCCTATATCCTGGCTTCGAACTGCCACGAGCCGATTCTAAGCGCCATGTCGTCATGTAACTTCGAGATGGCAATATCGCTATCCTCAGTGATGCCCGATGGCATGAAGTGAAGCATGACTTTTATAAGATGAGCTTCCTCAGCAAGGCGCACGACCCTCGGCTCGAAATCAAACTCATAGCCCGTAATCCCAAGCTCGCCTAAGATACGCTCGATTCTTACTACGCTAAAGGTATCCACCTTTCTGGAAACCCCAGCCCTCCGTAATATCCCTTGTAATAGAGCCGCCTTTGCCACCAGTCTCACCTCCGTTGTCGTCTTACTTTACATGGTACTTCTTTGTGTAATTGTAATTATCGCAGCATGACGCCCATCCCTTAACAAAAACCTGGCAAACTGCAGGAACAGCCGGGTAAGTGGTACGGTTGAGGCCGTTAGCGGTAGGGTATAATAGAAGCCGGAGACGTTTGAGCGCTGCGCTTTCCGGACGTAAGGAGCCGGCAATAGTGCGGGAGGCGGCTAAACGGGCAGCCAATATTACCATAGGGGGTATTAGTTATATAATTCCAATTTGGTTAAAACGAATTAAAGCCGGCAGGTATATTGTTCGATATATATCAATATGCAGCTAAGTAATAGCTATGCGGGCACTGTTTCGGGAGCTAACCATCACCATAATCTTAGTCGTATTTGTAGATTCCGCAGCTTAAAATGGCATGTCAAAGAGGTAACATATCTGCACAAAGGTTACGAGTCGCATCCAAACGTAATTCTAATTGCACCAATCCGGTAGTCTGCTTGTCAAGGAATAAGCAACTTTGCTGGCAGAATGCTATTGACGGTTCGACCACAGCTTTTATATAATCAATGAATATGAAAATACCCTGACGGGTATAGGTATGGAAAGGAGAATACGTTAATGGCTGAAGCGCCTAAGTTATCAATCGTTCTAATGTCCCCGGAGTTGGAAAAACTCCACGCAGGTGCTCTCATGGGTACCATCGCCGCAGCATCCGGCATGCAAGTCAACTTCTTCGTCACCATGGGTGCCACAAAGATGTTCACAAAGGAAGCCGTTGAGAAAAAAGAATTCCAGATGGGTGAAGTCGGCGGCACGATCATCGGCAAAAACCTCGACCTGTACTACAAGATGATCGAGGACGGCAAAGAGCTTGGAGAGATGAAGGTCTATGCTTGCTCCCTCGTCATGGATATCATGGGCTGGGAAATGACGGACTTCCTCGACATCGTCGACGACGTTCTTGGTGTAACCGCTTTCTTCGGTGTATCCGAAGGCGGACAAATCATGGTTATTTAACCGGGGGATTTAAAACCGAGTTATTTTGACTGAAAAGGGAGGAAACAATCATGGCAGACGTAAAGGTAGACAAATCGATCGATGCACGCGGCTCGTATTGTCCGGGACCGTTAATGGAGCTTATCAAGTCCATTAAAGGCGCGGAAGTGGGTTCCGTCGTCGAAGTATTATCATCCGACCTCGGCTCCGCGAAGGATATTCCGGAGTGGGTCGCAAAAGTAGGCCACGAACTATTGTACAACGAGAAGGCCTCAGACGGCGATTACTGGCGTATCGCTGTTAAGAAGATAAAGTAGGAGGAGAGTTGGTTGGCTAAAAACGTAGTAATATTAGGTGGCGGCACAGGTGGCACGATGGTTGCCAATCACCTTGCCCGCACCATGCGAAGCGAGATCAACCGGGGAGAAGTCAGTGTAACTCAGATTACCGCCGATGCGGACCACGTGTATCAACCCTCATTTCTGTTTGCGGCAATCAACCATGCAAGAATCGAGGATTACACGCGATCACAAAAAAGCCTGCTCTCACCGGGCGTAAACTTAGTCGTAGACCCGGCCGCCAAAATCGACACCGGCGCAAGTAAGGTAACCACCGCGAGTGGCGCAACGTTCCCTTATGATAAGCTGGTAATCGCCACCGGCGCATATCCTGATTTTAATTCTATGCCCGGATTGGCCGAAGTCGCGGATAATTTCTATACCGCGGAAGGAACCGTAAAGCTG
>NZ_JBTSLF010000078.1:0-1776 GCF_054640775.1 Candidatus Aquicultor sp.
AATAATCGCTATCTGCGGGTCTGACGACAACATATCGATTAAACGCTTACGGGTAAAAAATGAGTCGTCGACCACTAGGACTTTTATTTGAGACAATTGCGTCACGCTCCAGACTTAAAGGTTAACCGATTTGCTTTTTGACGGCCTCGAGAACCCTGTCGGGCTGGAACGGCTTTAGTACATAGTCTTTAGCACCGGACTTAATAGCCTGGATGACCATGTTCTGTTGTCCCATTGCACTACATACTATTACTTTGGCATCGTCGTCGACTTTCTTGATCTCAGTAATAGCGGCTATTCCATCCATGACCGGCATGGTGATGTCCATGATTACTAGATCCGGCTTGAGCTGTTGGTACTTGATAATGGCCTCTTCGCCATTGCCGGCTTCACCTGCGACGTTATAGCCATTATCAGAGAGAAGTTTAACGATCTTCATCCTCATGAATGCGGCATCGTCGACGACTAAGACACTCTTCCCCATTCTTATGCCTCCTATATTACAAACGTGTTGTGACCGATTGCTTTTACAAAAAGTTCTCCGGTTGCGACTGATAACTCGACGGTCCTACCGTAATCTTTACCTGTATCGGCAGCAACCAGATTCAACTTAAGTTCTTTGAGAACGGCTCTAACCGCCTCGACATTGCGCTCTCCTATCTCTAGAAGACTGTTGCCGCCGGGCATATTAAACATCCTTGCTCCGCCGGCTATTTTGACTATCATATTGTGTGGATTCGCGCCTTGCTTGACCATCGCATCGAGGAGCCTTGGAACGCCCGAGTCAGCATATCTTGCGGTCAGCACACTATCCTTGCCATTGTCTTGCGGGAGCATTATGTGGGCCATTCCTGCGACCTTTGCAGCCTTATCGTAGAGACAGACCGCCACACATGATCCAAGACCTCTGGTGATAATCACGGCTTGCGCATCCTTTGAGACCTTTAGCTCGCCGATACCTACATTAAATGTTTCAGGCACGGCTACCTCGTTTCTATCGCTCGTAGTAACGATCCTAGAGAATCTTCATCGGTAAAGAGCATCAAGTATCCTTCAATCTTGCTGGTTTCGTCAGCTATCTCGGTTTCGATATAAAGTATCTCTTCCGGTGCCCGTTCCAACGTCATGACGGCAGAACTTATGATTGCGCCGACCATGTCCTCGGCGACCATGGGAGAAGATGGGCGTAAATCCAGTCCTGTGTAGTCCGATAGGGTGCTAAGGAAGTATGCGGAAACAAGGTTGCCTATCTCTCCCAACACCGATGTCCCCATCTCATCCAGCTCTTGTATGCCGCCCCTGTCCTCGCGCATCACTATATCTATAAGCTTAAATGCGCTGTCTCCAGGAAACACCAAGAGCATGTTTCCATTTATCTCGCCCTCGAACATCAAGAAAACACTTACGGCGGTGACTTCCGCACCGCCGGTTATCCCGACTACAGACTCGAGTGTGACGATATCGAGTCGGGGTGATTCCAGGAAGATTGCTTTGTCTGTCATCTCCGACAGGGCAACCGCCGAGCTATCGGTGCTCAGCTTGATTATCCTCTCAAGCATATCCTTCTGCTTTGGCGTTAAGCCGCCGGCTAATTGGGACACTGTGATCTCTCCTCGCCTAACATTTATGTTAAATATTCGAGCAAGCAAGCGGCGCTTACGCCGTCTTCTTGCGACCTAGCTTCTTTCCAAAATCGATGGTCTGGTTTGAGAGGGACCTCTGGGTATCGACCTTAGAGATAAGGCTGACAGGGTCGACTACCAGTGCAACTTTGCC
>NZ_JBTSLF010000078.1:1786-12615 GCF_054640775.1 Candidatus Aquicultor sp.
TGGTCGCGCCGGAGATACCGTCGATATCTCCCAAATAGTCACCCAGGGCTTTTATCATGATTTCCATCTTGCTTACCAGGTTATCGACGATCAGGCCTACCTTATTGTCGCCGTAACCGACCACTACCACATGAAGGCCTTGGTCGTTTTTACGATCCCCGTTTCCTATATGGCTAAATAGCTCGCCTAACCTGAGCAGCGGAAGGACGTTGCCGCGCAGGAGGATGGTCTCGAGTTTGTCGACTTTCTTGATATCGCCTGTTTCGAGGCGGAGGACTTCTTTGACCATGCTGAGCGGGATAGCGTAAAGTTTCTCACCCAGCACGACGATCAAGGCATCAACGATAACCAGGGTCAGAGGAAGTTTAATAATAAACTTGGTACCTTTGCCCAGTTCGGATTCGATCTCGACTGCCCCGTTTATCTTCTTGATATTGTTCCTGACGACATCCATACCGACGCCGCGTCCCGATATCTCGGAGACTTTCTCGGCGGTACTAAAGCCAGAGAGAAATATAAGCTCGTATGCGTCACGGTCGCTCATTTTCTCGGCCGCCTCCGGCGTGAGAAAACCTTTCTTTATGGCTTTATCTTTGAGCTTTTGGGGGTCTATGCCACGACCATCGTCTGATACCTCAACGACGATGTGGTTCTCCTCATGCCTGGCGCCAAGGTATACACTGCCCTCGGCGGGCTTCTTAGCTTTCTTGCGGATATCCGGAGTCTCGACGCCATGGTCTATGGCGTTTCTTAATATATGGATAAGTGGATCACCGATCTCTTCGAGAACGGATCGGTCGATTTCTGTCTCCTGGCCCTCGACGACAAAGTTGATCGACTTGCCGGCGATTCTTGCCAAATCCCTCACCAGCCGCGGGAATTTATTAAAGACCTGCTCGATAGGGAGCATCCTGGCCCGCATTACTTCCTCTTGAAGCTCGTTCGTGATTTGACCGATCTGCGCGGTGACCTCGTTGAGTGTTCCGCTTAAATCCCCAAGGCGGTAGTTATCTGCAAGGTCGGAGCCTATTTGAAGAAGCTGCGTTTTGCCTATGACGAGTTCTCCTACCAAGTTCATCAAGTGGTCGAGTCGCTCGACATCGACCCTTACGGTTTTAACGGCCGCGGCTTGCATCTGCTTGATTTCTTGCTGGCTCTTGCCTCGCGCCTCCGGCCCCAGGTCCTCCGCTCTTTGATCCATAGAGGAGTCTTTTGGAGAACCGACCGGTTCTGCTGCGCTTTCTTCGACTTCGGCTTCTGCATCGGATTGATATGGCTCAATCGAATAGCTCGAGAGTTCCGATATGGATTTTATGATGCTTTCGATGCTGCTCTGGTCCTCATTAGCCGTCAGGATTATCTCTAAGTCACTTCCGCAGTCGCCATTTTCGATGGCTTCGCTGCCCGGGTGAGTCTTTATTATCTGTCCTACCGGTTGCAATTCTTCTACTACCTGGAATATCCTCACCGAAGGCATGGGGCAGTCGTCCGCTATTCTGACCTTTACGCAGAACGCTTGGGAGCCCGCTATCTCGGCCCTGTTGATACTATCTATTTCATGATCTTCGAGAGACAGTGAAGTGGTGGGTTCCTCTTGTTCTGGGGCGGCTGGGGCGCCTTCGGCAAACGCCAGGATAGTGGCGCTCAGCCCCTTAACATTAATATCGGTTGATTGTAATGTGTAGCATTCGTCCTTAAGTGTTTTAAGGGCATCAAGGCAATCAAGCAATAAGTCGATCAGCTCGGTGCTAACTGCAAGCTCGTCTTTTCTTAGCTTATCGAAGAGCGTCTCCATAGCATGGGTAAGCTCAGCCATTCGCTCGTGGCCAAGCATGCCTGAAGAACCTTTGAGGGTGTGAGCGGCACGGAATATCTCCTGCATAAGCTCGGGGTTCTGTCCCTCTTTTTCTAACCGGAGGACATTTTCATCAAGCTGCTGGATTAACTCCTCAGCCTCTTGCACAAATACCTTTAAATCATCTGGTGATGCATCAAATACTAGGTCCATTCCTGACTCCCATATTTATTGAAAGCTACGGTCCTCTCTAAATTAAAAGCAGCAAAAGTATTGTAAAAGCTTTAAAGCTACGGCAAACGTGCATAACGATTCAAAGCATCTTTGCAAAGCGAGAACAAGCTTCTCGCTAAGATCAGACGGTAGGGCTTTGCCCCCCTAAGCCACTTGCGAAAGATCGGTTACATTGTCGACCGGAGTCGCACCCATTTCGACAAGAAGCTTATCAAGATCAAGCAAGATGATGAGTCGTTCCTCTAGCTTGCCGATCCCTTTGAGATACTGTGAGCCCACGCTCTCGACAATCGTTGAAGGTGGCTCGATTGCATCCGTCGCGAGACGGAGCACCTCCGAGACCGCATCAACGATCATGCCGACGGTGTTCCCCAGAACGTTTACAACTACGATGCGGGTAGCCTTTGTCTCATCATCCACACCGAGGTTGAACCGTTCCCGCAGATCAACGACAGGAATGACTTTACCTCGCAGGTTTATGACACCCTTTACATACATCGGGGCCCTGGGTACTTCTGTGATCGGTTGAAGCCTGATGATCTCCTGAACTAAGGAAATATCGATACCGAACGATTCTTCACCTACTTCAAAGACCACTAGCTGGTCTTGCTCAAATGTTTGCTCCTCGCTCACGTTTAACCCTCCTACTACCCTATCTGAAATTTCTCGACAAGCTCATTCAGCCTGTTGGCCATAGCTGAAAGCTCTATTACCGATGCAGCGATCTCTTCGACCGATGCGGTCTGCTGCTGCGACGATGCTGATATCTCCATTGCCGATTGTGCGGAGGTTTTAGACGACATCGACATCGACTCGACAACTTTTACAACCTGGTCGGCAGAAGCCGCCACTTCCTCAGTTATCGCGGTGTTTTCCTGCGTTATAGCGGCAATTTGATCCATGGCTGAAGCTACTTTACTGGAGGAAGCCGATATTTGCTCTGCCGCCTGGGAGACTTCTGCAATCTCGGACACAACCTGCTCTACAGATTGCATCATTTCGGCGATTGCAGTGCCCGCATGTTGGGCTAGCTCGCTTCCTGACTCAACCTCACTCATGCCTTTTTCCATGGCATCAACCGCCTGCATGGTCTCGGTTTGAATGCCCTTGATAAGCTCTGCGATCTCTCCTGTTGCACGGGCGCTTCTCTCGGCGAGCTTTCTGACCTCATCTGCCACCACTGCAAAACCTTTACCGTGCTCTCCCGCTCTGGCTGCCTCGATGGCTGCGTTAAGGGCAAGGAGGTTGGTCTGCTCTGCGATGTCGTCGATGACTTCGATGATCTCACCGATTTGTTTGGACTTTTCTCCGAGTTCTTGGATTTTAGTTGCGGACTCGGTAACCGTCTCACTTATCCTACTCATGCCCAGGATGCTTTCCTCGACGGCCTCCTGGCCCCTCGATGCTACAACCGAGCTTTCGGATACGACATTGAGTACCGTTTTTGCATTATCCGCAACTTTATCGATTGCGCTGGCTAACTGATTCATGCCACCGGTCGTTTCAGCCACGCTCCTCGATTGCTCAACGGCTCCCTTTGAAACCTGGTCTATCGCATTCGCAATTTGGTCTATCAGTACATGCGCCTCATCGGTTGATTTGCTTTGCAGGCTAGCTTCATGGGCAATGCCGGTGATAGACCCTGATATTTGAGTGGTTGTCACGCTTATTGCATCAGAGCCTTCTGCAAGCCCCCGGGCTGACGTTGCGAGTTCCCTGGCCGTTTCGGAGATCTTCGTGAACATTTCTTGTTGTTTGCGGACAAGCAAGCCGTTAAATGTTGAGTAGTTGAGTGCGACGACTAGGAAAACGAAGATACCGCCAAACAAAAACACAAAGCTGACCAAGAGGTTCGGGTCAAGAATATGTATGTTTTTTAGCAATATCGTTCCATAGGCAACATAGCTTGCAAGAAAGGCCACCATAAATGCAAAAAGGCCCATCCATCTCTTGCCATACTCCGTCTTCTTAACTATCGTGATAAGCCTCCGGCAGTTTATGACTGCTGCAAGCATGACTAATGCACCTAGTGCTATTATGATTATTGGTAACATTGTCTCCTCCTTCAAATCACTGTATAGTATCGTCTTAATCCGTTATCCCTTTAGTCGCCGGTAGGGATAAAGGATTTTAACAGCTCATCAAGTTCTTTCGACATCGCGGCTACCTGCTGGGCGGATGCTGAGACGTGCTCAACTGAGGTGCCGGCCTCTTTCCCAACGGCCAGTATTTCCTGTAGTGACGATAAAGATTCCTCGTGGCGCATCATCAGGTCGCCGACACATTTTAGTACCTGTTCGCTTGAGGCGGTAACCTCCCGCGTAAAGGCTGTATTCTCATCCGCTACATGAGCGATACTGTTGATCGACTCCAGTGCTTTGTCTTGTGATGCGATCATCTGGTTGGCGGCCGAGCGGACAGATGCTATCTCCATCATCACTTCTTCGGTTGAATCCATCATCTCGGTGATTGCCTTCCCCACGCGTTGTGTGAGTTCATTTGCGGCCTCGACCTCACTCGTGCCTTTCTCCATGGCTTCGACCGCCTGCATCGTCTCATCCTGAATACCCTTGATAAGCTCTGCGATCTGACTTGTTGCACGGGTGGACCGCTCGGCAAGCTTTCTTACCTCATCTGCGACCACCGCAAAGCCTTTGCCATGCTCTCCCGCTCTGGCTGCCTCGATGGCTGCGTTAAGGGCAAGAAGGTTGGTCTGGCTTGCGATGTCGTCGATGACTTCGATGATCTCACCGATTTGTTTGGATTTTAGGCCTAAAGCCTGGATTTTATCGGCGGATGAGAGAACGGTGCTCCTCATGGCATCCATTCCGGATATCGCCTCATCTATCGACTCTTTTCCTATCTCGGCGGTACCTAGATTATCGGATGCGACTCTTGCGACTATATTTGCTTTCTCAACTACATTGCCGACGGCGGTTGAAAGCTGCTCGATAATACTGTAGGCTGCGGCAACGTCTTGCGCTTGCCTTTGGGCGCCGTCTTCGACTTGATTTGCCGCGGCCGAGATATTGCTTACTAGATCGTTGACTTCGGTTTCTACACCGGTCTGCTCCTCTGCCCTGCTGGAGAAATGAAAGATCGATTCAGCTATACTTGTTCCCGCGTTTTCAGCCTGTTTTGAGCTTTGAACAATCTCTTCTAAGGAGAACGATAAATTATTTGAAGCATCGGATAATTTTACAAACGCTTGCATATGGGGGTTGACGAGCTTGCGCTTGAGTGCACTATATACGGCGGCCATGACTATGATTGAGAGTGCCAACAGCAAGAAGTTTATGGAAGTCGCTCGTTTCGCTGCAGCACCTGCTTGGTTTGACAAATCAGTTTGATTGGCGTTAACAAGATTATAAAGATTGCCGGCATTAGCAGAGGCCCTGTTTACAGATACATCATAGGCTTTGAGCTCCCCTATAATGTCTTCATTGCTCGGCGTTAGAGTAGTCTTCTTAGCGAGCGGCTTTAAGCCCCTTCTGCTTTTTGACTTGGTACCCTTCGCGGTAACTGCCTTGCTCTGGTTCTGATCGACGGTTTTGAAAACATTCTGGGCTTGCTTGTCGGCTTCAGCCATGTTGGCTTTGAGTTTCCCAAGGAACTGCCTGGCTTCAGGTGAGATGATCATCCCGCCGACTGTACCGAGCTGTTGTTCGATGACGGAATGGGATGCTTTATACGCTTGTGCGCCTTGTGTGCTCGTGTTTGTCGCTGCATCGTGCACCGGGGTTTTGCTTCGCTCAATCGCAAGTTGCAAATTACTTACCGCCTCGATTTTTTTTACCGTATCTTGAAATGATCCGGTGCCATTTTGCTCGAACGACCTACCGGGACTATTGAATACGATGATAATTGACGGTAAAAGTATCAGTATGAGGCCCGCTAGGATCTTCGTACTGATTGTAGCGCGGTATGACATTATAACCCCCTGATATGTTATAGCTTTATGCTCTTTAATGATTTGTAGCTGCTTTATTGTTAAACCCTTATGTTTTTGGTTTTACGCAACGGCCTTAAGCTGGCCAGCCTCAGGAATGAGTCTTTCTAAATCCAGCAGAAGAATGAGTCTTTCATCAAGCCTTCCGATTCCTCTTAAGTACTTCTCATATGATTCAATAATCGACGACGGCGGTTCGATTTGATTCGTCCCTATCCGAAGGACTTCGCTTACCGCATCGACGATCATTCCTACGGTTGAGCCGAGAACATCGACGACAACGATACGGCTTGACTTTGTTTCTTCGGTTTGAGCAAGACTAAACTTATCCCGTAAATCTATTATCGGGATAACTTTCCCTCGCAGGTTTATAACTCCCTTGACGTGCATTGGCGCCTTCGGTACATCGGTTATTTGCTGAAACCGTATGATTTCTTGAACCGAGCTGATGTCGATGCCGAAAGACTCGTTTCCTACTTCAAAGACGACTAACTGATCTTGTTCTAAGGATGTATCTATTGCCATATCGCACCTCCGCTGATTATCTGATGTAAGTAGTTGCACTAAACGGCGATCGTCCATTTGCTTGGTAAACTGCGCCTGCTATACTTATGAAAAGCACTTGGCCGTTTTTCTTGGTAACCACCGATAGAGCCATCACTGGGATATTTAATCGACCAATTGTTGCTAAGGGTTTAGTAGAAAATCTTACGATTTGAAGGCGGGGTTTTTTGGTTTGCATACGGTTGTAAGACAATCGTATGCCACTTGCATTAGCAAGGCAACTCTGGGATATTTATTAAGATAATAACGGCTGTTCTTCTATTGCCGGCACACCTGGTGTATACCTGGTAACCTAACTTCCGGCAAGCCCATAAAGAGATAATCATACCGGTGAATCACAGCACATAACGTTGTCGGATTGGAAAGTAGCTATGAACGTAGATAAAGACCGGAAAGATACTGGTATTAATCATATTATATATGCATTACTGCTTACATTCCTCTTTGTAGTATGCTTCGCTGGATTTGCTGTTGCGGAGCCGACAGACCAACCTCTGCAAGCAAGTGAAGCCAAGGTCCTTGAGGGCCAGCATGCGGCGGGCGATACGACCGATAGTGCCCCGGTCTTAAAAAGCGAACGTGCCAAGTCGGATAAGAAGATAGATACCCCCTCGGAAGATCAGCCAAAAAAGAAAGTTTCGGCTGAGAGTGATTACAAGCTCCGGGCGGATTCAAAATCTGATGGCCAGCTGCATCTGGACTCGTACCAGGACCCCGGAAAAACGAAAGAGGAATCGAGCCCGATTATCCAGGTTCTGCAAACGATCTTCGATTTCATTAAGTATGTCTTTTACTTGGCCATTGTCCTTGCCGTCGGGTTCCTCGCTATCTATGGGGTCAAAATGTTTACGACGAAATATAATACCCTTACAGGTGGCGGCAACGACCTGCTGAATATCCTGGAGGTAAAGTACCTTGCGCCCGGCAAAGCGGTATGCCTTGTTGAAATAGCCGACAAGGTGCTTGTTCTAGGGTTGGCAGGGAATAACATCAACCAGCTCAGCGAATTTGTAGAGATCGAGCAAGTCCAAGCGCTTAAGCAAGCGGCGGCACGGAAGCCGGAAGCGCTTCAACCATTCCAGGCCGCTCTCGAGAAGCTCACCAAAAGATTCACCGCTGCTCCCGCAAAAAAATCCAGAAAACCCGTGCGGAAGCGCCGCGAGGCCGCTCCGCAAGAGGAAGCTCATTGGAGCGAGGAACTCCACTCGACCGGAGACAACATAAGAAAACTTCTGGAGGATATTAAGGAACAGGATACCAAAAAAAGGGGTTCGCGGCAGAGTCCAAAGCGTGACAGAGGTGAAAAGCGCAAATGATCAGTGCTTCGCCAAGGACAAAGACGACGGTAAAGGTCGGCCTCTTGGTCCTTGCAATCTTATTCAGCGTTATGACAGGCTATGTGTCAGCGGAAACGGCATCTAATGGTATTTCCGCGAACGGCATTCCTTTGCCTAAGCTCTCGTTTGGGGTCGACTCGGCAAAGGGGCCGCAAGATATTGCGGTAAGCCTGCAAGTCCTGCTCTTACTTACGGTACTGTCGCTGGCACCGGCCTTGCTGATTATGGTGACTTCCTTTACCAGAATCGTGATCGTGCTCGCGTTTATAAGAAACGCCTTGGGTACGCAGCAGATACCGCCGACCCAGGTGCTTATAGGTTTGGCACTCTTCCTCACGCTTTTTGTTATGATGCCCGTCTTTGGTCAGATCAACGACAATGCGATTAAGCCCTATACGGCAAAACAAATAAGCTACGATAAAGCCTACGACAGGGCGTCCGAGCCCATCCGGCTGTTTATGTTTAGGCAGACGCGCGAGAAAGACCTGTCGTTGTTCGTGTACCTTGCAAAACTTAAACGACCGAAAACGCAATCCGACATCCCGACCTTTGTGCTTATCCCTTCATTTATTATTAGTGAACTCAGGGCGGCGTTTATTATCGGCTTTTTGATATTCATACCGTTTTTGATCATCGATATGGTAGTCGCAAGCGTGCTTATGTCCATGGGTATGATGATGGTGCCGCCCGTTATGATCTCCCTGCCCCTTAAGATATTATTGTTCGTTTTAGTCGATGGCTGGCACCTTATAACGAGAGCCCTGGTCATGGGATTTAATTAAAGGGAGTGAAAAGACGTGACGGATTCGCTGGCGATGGAAATCGGGAAAAGCGCGCTTATCGTGACCCTTGAGATCGCGCTTCCTGTGCTGCTTTTTAGCCTCGTCGCGGGTCTGGTTATAAGCATCCTGCAGGCGGTCACGCAGATACAAGAGTTTACGCTGACGTTTATCCCAAAGGTCCTTGCCACCGTGCTCGCGCTTGCCATATTCGGCCCGTGGATGCTCCATGTGATTGTTGATTTCACGACTAATTTATTTATTAACCTGCCCCACTACCTCAAATAAGCAAGGGGGTATGCGCATTGGATATGTTCCAGCCCGATGTCAACCATATCTTAGCATTCTTGCTGATCCTTACCAGGGTTTCAGGAGTGTTTTTCCTTGCCCCGATACTCGGCAGCCGCAATATCCCAACGCAGGTGAAAATTGGTCTGGCGCTAATGACGTCGATTGCGCTCTTTCCCTTTATCGCAAGTCCTCATATAGATAAATCGATCGATATGATCAACTTCACATTGCTGATCGCTAAAGAGTTAAGCGTTGGTGCGATCATCGGGTTTACCGCCAACCTCGTGTTCATGGGATTTCTGCTTGCGGGGCAAATCATCGATTTTCAAATGGGATTTAGTATGGTGAATGTGGTCGACCCGCTCAGCAACCTCTCGGTATCGATTATGGGCCAGTTTAAAAACCTGCTTGCGGTGCTTATCTTTCTGGCGATCAATGGGCATTACTACTTGCTCACGGCGCTTGCCAAGAGCTTTGATATCGTTCCACTTACAACGTTTGCGATGACACCGGGGGTAACAGAAAACTTCTTAGGGATGATCGTCAACATGTTTATAATCGGTCTAAAAGTCGGCGGCCCGGCAATCGGTGTTCTCTTTATGACAGACCTCGCGATGGGCCTTATATCGAGAGCGGTGCCGCAAATGAACGTCTTTATTGTGGGAATGCCGCTTAAGATAGCGATAGGATTTGCGACGGTCATCGCTATGCTCGCATTCTTCTCTACATATGTTGTGAAAATCTTCGGCCAGATGCCGGAGCAGTTACTTGGCGCAATTAAATAGAAGTCATTTAATCAGGAGCAAGCATGGCCGGGGATAAGAGCGCACATACAGAAAAAGCGACGCCTAAGCGAAGATCTGAGGCGCGAAAAAAGGGGCAGGTCGCAAGGAGTGTGGAGGTCAACTCCGCCCTTATTATCCTGGCGCTGTTTGTTGCGATACGGGCTTTCGGGCAGAATATCTATACGAGCTTAAGCGATCTTATGCGGTTCTTTCTCTCAAGCCCGGCCTCATATGAGCTTAACGAGAAAACTGTAGCCAGCCTCTTTCTTAGCCTGGCTCTCCTTTTCCTGAAAATCGTCCTGCCGATTGCCCTCGTCGCCCTGGTGGTAGGGGTTATCGCCAATATCGCTCAAATCGGTTTTATGTTTACGTCAAAGCCCCTCGTGCCCGACGCGAAGAAGATCAGTCCCCTCTCCGGGGCATCGCGATTGTTTTCAGGGCGATCCATGGTGGAGCTGATAAAGTCTTCGCTCAAGCTCATCGTTATCGGCTTTACGGCGTACTCGGTTATAAGGGGCCGCTACTCCGACATAGTGACCACACTTGATATGGATATCTGGGATACGCTCGCGGTATTCGGCTCGATACTCTACGATGTCGGGATAAGAGTCGGGGTTACACTTCTTATCATGGCTTTGTTCGATTATATGTACCAGCGCTATAGCTTCGAGAAGAGCATCAGAATGACCAAGCAGGAGATAAAAGAAGAGTACCGGCAGATGGAAGGTGACCCGCAGGTTAAGGCACAGATCAGGCGCAAACAGCAGGAGATGGCTGCGGCTAGGATGATGCAGGCGGTACCGACCGCCGATGTGGTTATCACGAACCCGACCCGGCTGGCGATCGCTTTGAAGTACGACACGGAAACTATGGCCGCCCCTAAGGTAGTCGCAAAAGGCCAGCGCTTGATAGCGGAAAAGATAAGGGAGCTTGCGAAGGAAAACAACGTACCGATTGTTGAGGATAAACTTCTTGCGCAATCCCTCTTTAAAACCGTTGATGTGGACAGAGAAGTCCCTTACGACCTGTATAAGGCGGTGGCCGAGATACTCGCGTATGTATATCAGCTTAACCGGGGGGTCAAACGCAACAACT
>NZ_JBTSLF010000079.1:0-12112 GCF_054640775.1 Candidatus Aquicultor sp.
TCTTTGAGGAGACGGTTGCGCTCTACAAAGGCGACTCCAAAGCGGTGAGCAACTGGATGCTGGGCGACATCTCATATTATCTCAATACAGAAAACCTCGAGATCGACGAAACGGCGGTGACCCCGAAACACCTGGCCGAGCTGCTTAAATTGATGGACAAGGGCACGATTTCCGGCAAAATCGCCAAGGAGATATTCCCGGAGATGTTCGATACCGGCAAGCTGCCTCAAGTCATAGTAGAAGAAAAAGGCATGACCCAGATCAGCGACGAGTCGGAAATAGAAAAGATCATCGACTTAGTCCTCGAGGAGAACGTCTCGGCGGTGAAGGAATATCACGAAGGAAAAGACAGGGCATTTGGTTTTCTTGTCGGGCAGGCCATGCGCTTAACTAAAGGCCGTGGAAACCCACAGCTAATCAACCGGCTCTTACGGGAGAAGCTGCAAGGGTAGATAACGGAACCCACAATCTTAAAACAACCCAGGTGAGACTCAAGCGCATACATGAGGTCCGAAGATTCTTTCGCACAGCTAAAGGCAGGGAACTTTCCCAACAGCTTTGAAAACCGCTGGCGCACGAAGGATGGCGGGAAACGTCTCATATCCTGGACAAACGCCGCCAGGTCGAAGAAGCCGCAGAACTGCTCGCTGAACATCAGCGACTGTGCGCATAACATCGCAACATGATTCGCTATTCTACTTCTTTATAACAACATTGCTGATGGCAACCTTCTAGCAATCCAGAAAAATGCGATTTTTGACGATATTGTTAGTATGGAACGATAATCTCTATGAGAAAAAGAAGTGGTGGTTATGGCTACAGAGGGCATAGGCGTTGTTATTACGCTTAACGGTGTTACCGAAGTATTCATAAAAGGTGAGGCAGGGGAAGCAAAGGAATATTATGAGCTCTATGAGGATATAAAACCATATCTCGAAGAGCTTGATAAGAAGATCGTCAAGAGAGTAAATCAGATACAGAATATCAAGAAAAATATAAACCTCGTGGTGGAAGAATTGATTACACCGCCGGAAGAAAAGTATTGGTAACGAAATTCTTTAAAGAACAAGAAAACCCCAGCAATCATGCTGGGGTTTTCTTGTTCTAGTGTGGAGAATAGCGGACTCGAACTGGTCGATTATTTGAGAGATTACAGTTTATGCCGGTCAATAAAATCCAGTTGCCTCAGATTAATCTGCAAGCTTTCACTTATGAGAAGGAATACCGGCCAACAGCTAGAATACCTAGCGATAGTAGTCGTATATCTGAAGAAATGTATAAAACGCAGGTTCGGGCGGTATATAGAAGATACAACTCACTTAATAGGTGGCCGCAATTAAGGACGGTCGGCAAATAGCGGCACGGAGAGCGGAAGGTAGCATGAGATGCCGGGTTTATATGACCTTATAAACGATATGGTGAAATCGGCCCAGCAAGCTAGCCAGCAGGGCAGTCAACGGGGCGGCCAGCAGGGTGGAGAAGGGGATAAAGGTGGTAATATGTCACAATTAGGGCCTCGACCGACAAGACAGTTTGCAGAGCCTACGGGCGTGCACGTTTCGCTCGGAGGAACGTTGCGGGCGGTTCTCGTTATTGTTCCCGCGATCATCGTAGGTGCGATACTTTTTGCGATATTTGGCGCCAATAACCCCACGGCGATCATGCTTGAGCTGGTGTTTGTCGTGCTTTTGTATATTGCCGTCTCCGGCCTGCGGGTCGCGGCGCAGTGGGAGCGCGGGGTCGTGCTGCGGCTTGGGCGCTTTCAGGCGGTTAGAGGTCCGGGCGTTATCTATATCATACCGTTTTTGGATTTTGTGCGGTTTGTAGACAACCGTGTTCTTGCGCTTAACGTTCCCGGACAACGGGTTATAACCAGGGACAATGTGCCCGCGCAGATCGATGGCGTCATCTTCTTCTATGTCGCCGATGCTGAAAATGCCATAACGAAAGTGCAGGATTTCCGTTTCGCGATAGCCCAGTACGCGCAGGCCTCACTACGGGATGTTGTGGGGTCGCTTTCGCTGGATGATCTGTTGACCGAGCGCGAGCAAATTCAGGAGCGCATCGGCGTGATCGTCGAGGAGCATATCAAGGAATGGGGAATTCATATCGACTCCATTCGCCTGCTTGATATCGACATGCCCGAGGAGCTGAAGCGGATGATGTCACGGCAGGCCTCCGCGGAGCGCGAAAAACGGGCGACTATCACCAAAGCAGAAGGCGATAAGCTTGCCGCCATCAACCTCTCCGAGGCGGCCGCGACCATGGCGAAAAGTCCCGGTGCGATGCAGCTCAGAACGCTCCAGACGGTTGATGGTCTCGGGCCGAGCGCCTCAAATACCGTCGTTCTGTTCCCGACAGAATTCAGCGATATGGCCGCGCAACTCGGGCAGATATTTGGGAAGAAGGGATAGACGCAACAACTACTTAACGAGCGGGAATTCTACATACAAAAGCATGAAAAGCGCCTGTCGTAAAAAGCGGCGTTTGCAGCAAATCCAAGGTTTTACTGGGATACTACATGTAAATTGCCCGGTAAATCAGCGATAATCCTTGCCTTAATCCTTATTTTTCCTCTAAAATAGTAATCTACGGTTGTGTAGCATTTTTCCAATAATGTGTTTCGACGGTATTCCTATAAACACGTTCCGATAATATACTCTTCATGTGAAGATGTGATTTGGGGGTAGTAAATTGGCAGATCCGAAATTAGATAGCTTTGATCTACATAACTCATATGTAGATATCGATCCATCAAAACTTAAAATCGATGACACCACGTTGCGTGACGGTGAGCAAACGGCGGGCGTTGTTTTTTCCAACCACGAAAAGATAAGAATCGCCCAGTTGCTTGATAGGGTAGGTGTGGCCCAAATCGAAGCCGGCATCCCGGCGATGGGCGGCGACGAGAAGGCGGTAATCAGGGAAATAGCAAGTCTCGGTCTTAGAGCGAGCGTACTGGGATGGAACAGGCCGGTTATTGAGGATATCCAGCACTCCGTCGATTGCGGTGTGGACGCCGTTGCGATTTCTATCGCTACTTCTGATATTCATATCCAGCATAAGTTAAAAAAGGATCGCCAGTGGGTCGTCGACAGTATGATCCAGGGCGTTAAGTTTGCGAAGAGCCATAATCTCTATGTCTCGGTTAACGCCGAGGATGGTTCGCGCACCGACTTCGGCTTTATGGTCGAGTTCGGGCTTGCGGCCAAAGAGGCCGGGGCCGACAGAATCCGCTTCTGCGACACGATCGGTATCCTTGACCCCTTCCAGACGTTTTCTGTAATAAAGGATTTCAAGCAAGCGGTTGGGCTAGAAATCGAGATGCACACGCATAACGATTTCGGTATGGCGACCGCCAACGCGCTTGCAGGTATCAAGGCGGGCGCTACCTGGGTCAACACTACCGTAAACGGCCTTGGTGAGCGTGCCGGTAACGCGGCGCTTGAGGAAGTAATCATGGCCATGAAATATCTTGGTCATGTCGAATTAGGCTTTAAGACCGAGATGTTCCGCGAGCTTTCGGAGTATGTCGCGATGGCTTCGGCGAGGACTATCCCGATCTGGAAAGCCATCGTAGGCACCAACGTCTTTGCGCATGAATCAGGGATTCACGCCGATGGCGTTATTAAAAATCCAAAGACATACGAGATATTCTCGCCGGAGGAAGTCGGTCTGGAGAGGCAGCTTGTGATAGGTAAGCACTCGGGTTCGGCTTCCATTATCCAGAAATTTAAGGAGTTCGGCATCGAACTCGATAAGGAATCGGCACTGGAGATTCTGGCTGAGGTCAGGAGCGCATCGGTTGGTTTGAAGCGGTCGTTGTTCTCGAAAGAGCTTATGTATATTTATCAAGACTACCTGCGCAAAAGTGGAAAGGAGCACGTGCCTACCTGTGAGTAAGACGATTGTTGAGAAGATTTTAAGCGAGCACAGTGGAGCTGATGCTTATGCTGGAGATATAGTCGTAGCCGAGATCGACGCGGCGCTTGTCCAGGACGGTACCGGCCCCCTTGCGGTACAGCACCTGCAGAAACTGGGGATGGAGCAAGCCGCAAAGCCGGAGCGCACCGTTCTTTTTATCGATCACGCGGCCCCAAGCCCGCGCAAAGAGCTTTCCAACGCGCACAAGATGTTGCGCGACTTCGCTAATAAAACGGGGGCGATTCTCTCGGATGTAAACGAGGGTGTATGTCACCAGCGCATGGTCGAAGAGTATATGAATCCCGGCGAGGTGTTGATCGGCGCCGATTCACACACCTGTACGGCAGGTGCGCTTGGCGCGTTCGCGACAGGTATGGGATCGACAGATGTGGCCCTTGGAATCGCATCCGGCAAGACCTGGCTACGGGTTCCCGAGACCTTTAAGGTCTATGTTACCGGAGAGTTTAAAAAGGGCGTGTATCCCAAAGACTTCATGCTTTACTTTATTGGAACGATAGGCGCGGACGGCGCTACTTATAAAGCACTTGAGTTTTGCGGCCCTACCATCGACGCAATGGAGATATCGGGCCGGTTTACCCTGGCCAATATGGCGGTCGAGGCCGGCGCGAAGGCGGGGCTTTTTAACTCCGATGAAACTACGAAGAAGTACCTCGAGGAGCGGGGGCGCGGCGACAAGTGGCGCCCCATTTCAGCCGATGAAGGCGCCAACTACGAGATGGTTTACGAGATCGATGTTTCGGACCTCGAACCGACGATATCCGTCCCGCATACGGTGGATAACACGAAAGTCATCAAAGATGTCGAAGGAACCAAGGTCGACCAGGTCTATATCGGTACCTGCACGAACGGGCGTATTGAAGACCTGCGTATTGCCGCAGGGATTCTTGGAGGCAAGACCCGCAACCCGTACACAAGGCTTCTTATTTGCCCGGCATCGAGCGATGTGTATCTCAAGGCTATCGAGGAAGGCCTAATCGCCAAGTTTATCGCGGCCGGTGCCACTATCGTCAACCCGGGCTGCGGCGCGTGTGTGGGCGTGCACGGCGGTATTCTCGGTGACGGTGAGGTCTGTCTCGCCACGCAAAACAGAAACTTCCAGGGCCGTATGGGAAATCCCGACGGCTTTATATACCTAAGTTCACCCGCTGTTGCGGCGGCAACTGCTATTGAGGGAGTTATCGCTGATCCTCGGAAGTACCTGTAGAAGCCAGGAGCCAGAATCCAGAAGATTGTGGATCGAGGGTGAGAGTCACTCTAATTGCGATTTTCGAATTGAGGAGTTATATAGATGCAAATCAAAGGTAAAGCGTTTAAATTCGGTGATAGCATAAGCACGGACCATATCGCGCCGGGAAGGCTGTTTCATTTAAGGACGAACCTACCCGAGCTTGCCAAGCACGTGTTGGAGGATGCCGACCCGGAGTTTGCGGGTAAGGTGCGGCCGGATGATTTTGTTGTCGGCGGTAAAAATTTCGGTCTTGGCTCGAGCCGCGAGCACGCCCCGACCATTATAAAACTGGCGGGGGTCGGAGCGGTGCTGGCCGAGTCGTTTGCGCGTATCTTCTACCGCAACGCGATCAATATCGGCCTTCCGGTTCTTATCTGCGATACGACCCAAATCGATGCGGGCGACGAGCTTGAGGTCGATGTCAGTAAAGGCGAGATCAGGGATATCACCAAAGGTATTACGATCCAGGCAAAGCCGCTGCCGGATGTTATGATCAAAATCCTGAATGACGGCGGGTTGCTCGAGCATTTTCGCAAACACGGCGGCTTCGCGCTTGATGCATAATCAGGCGTTAGGCGCTACATAGCTCACAAGAAAGGTGATTGGTAAGTGCATATAATTACGTTAATCCCCGGCGACGGAATAGGGCCGGAAATCTCTGAGGCGATGCGCCGGGTCGTTGAGTCGACGGGCGTAAACATCGATTGGGACGTGCAGGAGGCCGGCGCGGATGTTGTGGATAAGTACGGCACTCCCCTGCCCGACCAGGTGCTTGATTCGATTCGTAAAAACAAAATCGCGATAAAAGGCCCGGTTACAACACCGGTCGGGAGCGGTTTTAGAAGCGTCAACGTCGCCCTGCGCAAGGAGCTTGACCTCTACGTGAACCTGCGTCCTTGCTACAGCCTAAAAGGGGTCAAAAGCCGCTTTGAGGATATCGACCTGGTTATCGTTCGCGAGAACACCGAGGACCTTTATGCGGGCATAGAATTCGAGGAAGGCAGCAAAGAAGTCAAAGAACTTATCGATTTTCTTAAAGAGCGCGGAGCCAAAATTCGCTTTGAGGATGCCGGCATCAGCATAAAGCCGATCTCCATTACCGGCTCGGAGCGGATCGTGCGGTTTGCCTACGAGTATGCACGCCGCGAGGGACGCAAGAAAGTCACCGCCGTTCATAAAGCCAACATCATGAAGCACTCCGACGGGCTTTTTTTGAGAGTCGCTAATGAAGTCGGCGAGAAATACCCGGATATCGAAACCGAAGATCGCATTGTCGACAACATGTGCATGCAGCTGGTGCAAAAACCAGAGCTATACGACGTTCTTGTCTGCCCTAACCTTTACGGGGACATTCTAAGCGACCTGTGCTCGGGGCTTATTGGCGGTTTAGGGATGGCTTCCGGTGCCAATCTTGGTGCGGAGTATGCGGTTTTTGAGCCCGTCCACGGCAGCGCACCCAAATATGCGGGCCAGAACAAGGTCAACCCAAGCGCACTTATCTTGAGCAGCGTTTTGATGTTGCGCCATATCGGCGAGCGCGAGGCGGCGGAGAAGGTATTTGCAGCGACGCGCGATGTCATTGCCGAGGGCAAGCATGTTACGTATGATCTTGGCGGCACAGCCGGCACATCTCAGATGGCGGATGCCATTATCGATAAAATCCAGTCGTAGACTCGACTACGCGGATACTGGGGCTAAGGTTGTCATCAGAAGATAGATAAAACTCTATCAAAATCTTCACGCTTATTATTAAAATTGCAAACTATTCGCGTTATACTTATCAGCAACATTAAGTATGCTCCTGGTGGAGCTTGCTAAGGAAGCTTATGGGTTGTTTGGAGTTATGCAGTGTTTAGTAAGCTGGAGCGAATAGCTGAGTCCATGGCTCATGCCGTACTTATCTTTAACCTGGACGGATACATAATCCTTGCCAATACTTCAGCCGAGAATATACTCGGCGTTCCGCGTGATGAAATCATCGGCCGAAGGTGCGATAACCAATCATGGAGCGTTACTACCGTAGATGGACAATGCATTCCCGATGAAGACCTTCCCTTCGCTAAAGCCATGAAGACGAAAAAGCCGGTGTACGGCCAGGAAATGATCGTCGCCCGCCCGGATGGCTCCCAGGTCATATTATCCGCAAATGCAGGCTTGCTGTATGACGAGGATAATCAGATCAGCGGGGTCTCCGTATCGTTTATGAACACCACCGGGCGCAGGATGGCGGAGAAATTGCTTCAGCAAACCGAGCAGCGTTTCCGCGGATTGCTCGAGAACGCCCAGCTTGTCGCAGTGATACTGGACGATCTGGGCAATATAGTTTTTGCTAACAAATACTTGCTTCAGATTACGGGTTGGCGGTGGGAAGAAGTGCTTAACGAGAACTGGTTTACCAAGTTTATCCCATCAGAGGATCTATGGTCGATGACACAGGTGTTCGTAAAGGCCGTTGATGAGGACAGGGTTTCCGCCAACTACGAGAACGATATCCTTACCAGTTCTTCAGATCGGCGCACGATCGCATTTAATGATGTCTATATCCGAAACTCCGAAGGTGATGTTATCGGTGTCGCAAGCATCGGCGAGGACATTACCGAACAAAAGCGTGCCGAGCGTGAACTCAAGGAATCAGAGAATAAATATCGATCGCTTATAGAAAATGCAAGTGACGCCATATTTGTCACTGATGTCGAAGGCAATATATTAGAGGTCAACAAGCAAGCCGAGGAGCTTACCGGTTACACCAAATCCGAGTTGCTCAAGATGAACTTCCGCGACCTTCATCTTAAGGAAGAAATCGATTTGATCGTTGCGGCGTTCAGAGAAGGGCTGAAGGCAAGTATGGGCTTTATTAATGATGTCACGATACTAAGAAAAGACGGCGGCACAACGCCGGTCGATTTGACGGGGACCGTTATAGCTGTCGGCGATACGGTTATCACACAGGCCATAGTCAGAGATATCAGCGAACATAAAAGGGCGTTCGAGTTAAGTGCTGCGTTGAACGACATAAACGATCTTATACACTCAACGCTTGATTTCGATGAGGTGATGCGCAGGGTCGTGGTTCAGGCCGCGAGAGCAATGGGCCTCGGTGCGGCGGCGATCTGCCTTCGTGAAAACAACGGTTGGGTTGTTCGCTACGTCTATGGGCATCCCGAGGAGATGGTCGGTGAGTGTTTTACCGACGACGAGTTCAAAGGTTCGGTGCTTGCCTTAGAGACAAAGAGCACTATCATAATAAGTGATGCCAGGACCGATCCACGGGTAAATCACGATTTGATCGAGCGGCTTGATGTCGACTCTTACACAGTTGTCCCCCTTGTTATGCGAGGCGAGGTCATCGGCACCATGGTGCTCATTCACGACCAATCACCGGTGCCCTTTGCGGATATCGAGCGCGATTTTGCGAATAAGCTAAGCTCGTCTATCTCGCTTGCGCTCGAGAACGCCCGGCTTTACACCGAGAAATAAGCCGGGTATGCTGTGAAGTCGTCTTGACACCCGAGCATGCGTTCTGTATAATCCCATCTAATATTCTCCACAAAGAGACATATAAAGCACAAGCAAGGAAAGAGGCAATGACGGGGAGTAGTAGACTTTCTTACTATATGAGCGAGCCGGGGGTGGTGAGAAGCCCGGTATAGGATGTAAGTCGAAAGTCGCCCCCGAGCCGACCTTCTGAACAGCGGTTTCGCTTAGTAGTCTGGTCCGTCAAGCCCACGTTACGGGCGACAAGAGTGGCTGCCGGTTTAATATCGGCTGCTGAATTTGGGTGGTACCGCGTGAGAAGTCCTCTCGTCCCATTGGGATTGAGGGCTTTTTTTAATTTCGAATGCCGAATTATCGATTGTTCTTTTCATTCGCAATTCAGCATTAATATTTCTCAAGGGGGAAACATGTCGCAAGCGAAAGCGTACAGAAGTGATGAGGTTAAGAAAGGGATAGTAAGGGCACCGCACCGGTCGCTCTTAAAGGCGACCGGGCTTACCGACGAGGAGATACGACGTCCGTTTATCGGCGTTGCGAACTCGGCGAATGATGTTATCCCGGGGCATATTCACCTGGATAAAATAGCCGAGGCCGTTAAGGCAGGCATTCGTGTGGCCGGTGGCACACCGTTCGAGTTTTCGACCATCGGTGTGTGCGACGGCATTGCTATGAACCATGCCGGTATGAAGTACTCGCTGCCGAGCAGGGAGATCATCGCCGATTCGGTCGAGTTGATCGTCGAGGCCCACCGTTTTGACGCGCTTGTTCTTATCCCGAGCTGCGATAAGGTCACGCCGGGAATGCTGATGGCGGCGGCGCGAATGAATATACCGACGGTTGTAGTAAGCGGCGGCCCGATGCTTACCGGAAAATATAGAGGTAGGGATATCGACCTTATCAGCGTTTTTGAGGCGGTCGGCTCTGTGGGAGCGGGCACGATGACTGAAGAAGAGCTTAACGAGTTCGAGACCTGCGCCTGTCCCACCTGCGGCTCGTGTGCGGGTATGTTTACCGCAAATACGATGAACTGCCTTACCGAGGCCATCGGCATGGGATTACCCGGTAACGGGACGATTCCCGCACCGTATTCCGAGAGGATTCGCCTTGCTAAGCTTGCCGGTATGGCGGTTATGGAGCTGCTGGCAAACAACGTTACGCCCGACAAGATCCTCACCAAAGAGGCGTTTAGAAACGCTCTTGCGGTGGATATGGCGCTCGGCGGTTCGACGAACACCGTGCTTCATCTTGCAGCTATCGCCCATGAGGCCGGTCTTGATTTCGATCTCGAAATGGTCGACAAGATAAGCCTGAACACGCCGAATCTGTGCAAGATAAGTCCGGCGGGGCACTATCATATCGAAGACCTCTACAGGGCCGGCGGCATAATGGCCGTCATGGCCGAGCTAAATAAAGGCGGTTATCTAGATACGACCGTTATGACATCGACCGGAGCGACACTCGCCGAGAATCTGAACGGGATAGAAGTTCTGGATACCGATGTTATCCGTCCATTGGATAATCCCTACTCAAAGACCGGTGGTTTAGCGATCCTCTTTGGAAACCTTGCCCCGGACGGCGCCGTGGTAAAGCAGGCGGCGGTCAAGGAGAACATGCTCAGGCATTCAGGTCCGGCCAGGGTGTTCGACGGCGAGCCCGAAGCGACCGAGGCGATCCTTGGCGGCAAAATCATGGCAGGTGATGTCATCGTCATCCGGTACGAAGGCCCGAAGGGCGGTCCCGGTATGCGCGAGATGCTTACCCCGACCTCAGCTCTAGCGGGCATGGGATTGGATGATAAAGTAGCTCTCATTACAGACGGGCGTTTCTCGGGCGGCACAAGGGGTGCGGCTATCGGACATGTCTCACCTGAAGCCCAGGAAGCGGGCCCGATAGCGGCGGTCAACGAAGGCGATACCATCGAGATAGATATACCGGGGAGAAAGCTAAACGTTGCACTCTCCGATGACGAAATAAAATCAAGGCTTGCGAGCTGGCAGGCCCCGGAGCAAAAAGTAAAAAAAGGGTATTTAGCGCGCTATGCCCGGATGGTCTCATCCGCGGCCAAAGGCGCAATTATAGAATAAATCCCCAATAAAACCAGGAGGTGATGTGAATGCGCATTACAGGAGCAGAAGCATTAATTAAAAGTTTGGAGATGGAGGGCGTAGATGTAATCTTCGGCTATCCCGGCGGGGTAGTCTTGCCCATTTACGATGCGCTTTTTGATTGCAAGACGATTCGTCACGTTCTGGTGAGGCACGAGCAGTGCGCCGGCCACTCGGCGGACGCCTATGCAAGGGCAACGGGAAGGGTGGGTGTCTGCCTTGTCACATCGGGTCCAGGCGCAACGAACCTCGTTACGGGACTGGCGAATGCCTGGATGGATTCGATCCCTATGGTCGCGATAACAGGACAGGTGGCGACTACCGTACTTGGAACCGATGCGTTTCAGGAGGCCGATATTACGGGCATCACGCTACCGATAACAAAGCATAATTATCTGGTAAAAGACATTAACCAGTTACCGACGATTATCCGCGAGGCGTTCCAGCTTGCTAAATCAGGAAGGCCGGGACCGGTGCTTATCGATATGCCGGTAGATATGTCAAAGGCTGAAATCGATTTCAAATATCCCGAGAATTTGACAATCCCTGGCTATAAGCCTACATATAAGGGCCATGCCAAGCAGATCAAAGAGGCGGCGAGACTTCTTACCAGGGCGCATAAGCCGATTATTTACGCCGGCGGCGGTATCGCGCAGTCCGAAGCGTGGGACGAGTTGCGCAAGCTTGCCGAGACAGTCCAAATCCCGGTGACGACCACGCTGATGGGCAAAGGCGTTTTTCCTGACGACCATGATTTGTCATTGAGGATGCTCGGCATGCATGGTACGCGTTACGCTAACTATGCGATTATGGATAGTGATGTTATCCTTGCGATCGGCGTCCGGTTCGACGACCGTGTAACCGGTAAGATCGCGACCTTTGCGCCGCATGCCACTATCATCCATGTGGATATCGACCCGGCGGAGATAAGCAAGAACGTTCGCGTCGATGTCCCGATAGTCGGCGACGCGAAAACCGTTTTGAAAGACCTGGTGGCCTACGTTCAGAAGATCGAAGAGCCGCATGAGGATAAAACGAAATGGCATGAGCTGATCGCGAGATGGAAAGAGGCCTACCCGCTTCACTACCACCAGAACGGCGTCATCCGTCCCGAATACGTTGTGGACACGATCAACAAGCTCACGAAGGACCGCGAAACGATCATCACCACGGGTGTCGGTCAGAATCAGATGTGGGCCGCTCAGTTCTATAGCGCGAACACACCGCGCGGCTTTATCACAAGCGGCGGCTTGGGGACGATGGGCTTTGGTTTGCCCGCCGCGGTCGGCGCTCAGGTCGGCAAACCGGATTCGGTCGTCATCGATATCGACGGCGACGG
>NZ_JBTSLF010000079.1:12122-12602 GCF_054640775.1 Candidatus Aquicultor sp.
CCAGGAGCTTGCAACGGTTGCCGCGAACAAGTTGCCCATAATCATTACGATTCTTAATAACCGCTTCCTGGGGATGGTTCGCCAGTGGCAGGAGTTGTTCTATAACCATAGGTATTCATCGGTCGACCTCGATGTCGGGTCCCCCGATTTTGTAAAGTTAGCCGAGGCGTACGGTATTAAGGGTGTCCGTGTCGAGAAGATAGAGGACGTCGAGCCGACGCTTAAGCAGGCGATCGAGGACCGCGAGCCGGTTCTGATCGACTTTATGGTCGCACGTGAAGAGAACGTATACCCGATGGTCGCACCCGGTGCATCCATCGATGAAATGTTGGGTGGAATCCCTGGCGCTAGTTTAAGCCAGATGATAGATGAGGAGGTCGAGAAACGTGAAACACATTCTGTCGGTACTCGTTCAAAATAAGCCGGGTGTTCTGGCCAGAGTTTCCGGCCTCTTTAGCCGACGGGGCTTTAATATCGATA